>JANXLO010000565.1 GCA_025355115.1 Chthonomonadaceae bacterium | reverse complement strand
CAGCAGGCCGCGGAACCAGACGCCGAAGCGCTGGGCATCGGAGGTCTTTGCCGAGGCGTAGTCTGTGACCTCTGGCGCTTCCGTGAAGAAGACAGTCAGCATCGAGCCTACCTGATTTACGACAACCGGCACCTGCACGTTTCGCGCCGCCTCCCGCAGTCCCTCCGCCAGAGTAGACCCAATTGATTCAAGCCGCTGGTAGATGCTCGTTTCGCTTTCGCGCAGAAGTGAGAGCATCGCCAGACCTGCCGATACGGCGACGGGGTTACCGGAGAGCGTGCCTGCCTGATAGACCGGCCCGACCGGAGCCACAGTGTCCATGATCTTCGCGTTTCCTCCGTAAACGCCGAGCGGCAGGCCACCGCCAACGATTTTGCCGAGCGTCGTCATATCAGGTGTCACGCCGAAGCGCGCCTGCGCTCCGCCATAGGCAAGTCGGAATCCAGTCATCACCTCGTCGAAGAGCAGCACCGTACCGTGCGCCGATGTGATCTCACGGAGGGCTTCGAGAAAGCCTGGCGCGGGGGCTACGCAACCCATGTTCCCGACGACGGGCTCCAGGATCACGCAGGCTATCTCGTTGGGATAAGCGATGAAGACTGTTCTGAGCGCCTCGGGATCGTTGTAGGGCAGAGTCAGCGTGTCGGCTGTGACGGCAGGCGGGATGCCTGCGCATTCGGGCAGGCCTAGCGTTGCCACTCCCGAACCCGCT
Organism: Chthonomonadaceae bacterium; assembly: GCA_025355115.1. Lineage (GTDB taxonomy): Bacteria > Armatimonadota > Chthonomonadetes > Chthonomonadales > Chthonomonadaceae > JANXLO01. The sequence continues at coordinate 2,942 of JANXLO010000565.1, read as the reverse complement.
TTCGCCAGCAGAAAATCGGCGTGGCCGTGGTAGTTGCCCTCGAATTTGACGATTTTATTGCGGCCCGTCCAGCCGCGCGCCACGCGGATTGCGCTCATCGTCGCCTCCGTGCCGGAGGAGACCAGTCGCACTTTCTCGATGGACGGCACAGCGTTCCGTATCGCGGTCGCCAGCTCCACCTCCAGTGCGGTCGGCGCGCCAAAGGTAGTCCCTTTCGGCAACTGGTTCTGAATAGCTTCGACGATGCGCGGATGCGCATGACCAAGGATCAACGGCCCCCACGATCCAATGCAGTCCAGATATCTGTTGCCGTCCGCGTCGTAGAGGTAGGCTCCCTCTCCCCTCTCGATGAACAGCGGATTGCCCCCTACGGCTTTGAATGCTCTCACCGGCGAGTTCACGCCCCCGGGTATGACTTCGACCGCCTCGCGAAACAGCGCGAGCGACTTTTCATGATTCATAAAATTTCCTGTTCTTTGCCGTGGCTAAATCCAGCCTCACCGCCAGCTTCGGCAAAATTATGTTGCCAGCATTTTTTACCACATCCGGGAGGATCTTTGCAAACGACTCTCTTCTGCAGCAGTCAAATGCAACCAAAATCAGGTAAGGACTGAACGCTGCACTATGAGACAAGATGTGCCCACTGGCAGCGTTGCGGCAAGAGTCAAAGTCTTGTAGAGAACTTCGCTGGCCCTACTTGGTCAGGCCTTCTTCCATCAGGATAAATTCACGTTGAGAAGACGCTTAAAGGCTCTCCTTTATGAGGTGACCTTATAAACTTTCGCGCAGCGCAGCATAGATATTTCTATTTTTTGATGATGTAGTCCGCCTCGAGTTTGTCCGTCAGATTTTCGTTGAGACTGACCTGAGCTCTGGAGCCTTCTATGGAAAGATCAGCGGTCATCCGAGACTGGACTACTCGTCCGTTGCTTTTGTCGATCCAATCCATGAACTCGATCTGTTTTTTGTGCGGGTATTGAGGCGTCGGCTTGGACGTAATCGTTGTATGAAGCCTATAGGTTGCCAGTCCGTTCAACGTCTCAATAGCCTCTAATTTCACTCTGCCGACTGTCTCCCCTTCGTCGATGGCGGCCCACTTTTCGCCAATCTTGACAGGGTGCTGTGGGTAGTACGAAAACTCCGCAGGCCCAATGTCTCGGGCGCCGAAAGTGAAATTGGAGATCGTTTCCGGCATTCCGCCTTCCGTTTTCGTGCGCATCTTGCCTCCTGGCTCGCGGTACGACACGATTGCAGGCATCGTGGAGGTTACATCATCATCTTTTACTATGTCGCCGACGGATTTGAATTTCGCGCTCAAAATGGTGCACACGATCTGTTGTCTGCCGTCTTTGTCCGTTGGCCCTACCAACTCTTTTACGAGGAAGGTCGCAGTGGCTTTTAGATAATGGTCGCTTTTAGGTTTAATTGCCTCCACCGTAAAGAAGAAAGTGTAGTAGTTGGTTTCGTTCGCAGGGTAGGATCTCCGAGGCAGTTCGATCCGTCCGTTCGGCAGAACAACAATTTGCCCGTCTGCCTTTTGCATAGCAGACATTCCTAGCAGGCCGATGAGGCATAAAGTGATCAGACGACTGCCAATCTCTGTTGAGAAACTCATGAATCTCTCCTCCATGCACATTTCGAGGCCCCCGTTAGTCAGTTGCCGCGAAGACCTAATTGGGCTTGCCGTTCTCGAATTTGATTTCCAGGAAGTGCTCTGATTGCACGAGGGTCTTATGATCCGCGACGGATTTCTTGAAGTCCTTGGTCGTTTTCGAGGTAAGGACAATGAGAAGGATGACGGTCGGGGTTTCCACGTAGGAGATTCGTTCGTCGATCGTCTTGGCATCTACATCATGAAACAGGTAGGTCGTTGCCTTGCTCTGAGCTTCACTTGCCACAGGCTTGTCCAGACGGACGGTCAGGCGAAGGCCTCCATTTTTTTTGGTTTCGGCGATGTCGTCCGCGATTACTTTTGCCGTCGATACCCCTTTTTTCCGTCCAACGGCATTGACATACATCACTGCATTGCCCTTTTCCCATGTCTCCCCGCGCCGATAGAATAGCACGCTAAGCCCGAGTTGTCTAGCCTTCACATCGTCCATGATCCAGCCTTTTGGGGCGGAGATCATATAGGCGAAATTGCTTCCGTACACTATTCCGCCCTGCTCTGCCTCACTCGTTGACTTTGGCGGAGTGGCTGCCTTTTGCGCCATAGAAACTTCAGCCAATGTGAAGGTGCAGCACATGAGCACCAAGTTGAAAATACTTGTTGAACTTCTCACGATTTCACTCCTTATTACGTGGGGGCCAGAGGTACTGGATGTCGGGACAACGCTCTTCGTTGGAGGTGCCGTCGGTGAACTCGACGGCACCGAAATCGTGCCGCTCGTAAAAGCGGCGGGCTCCCTCGTTCGCCTGAAAAGTATAGAGGCGAATGGGCGGGCCCAACTCTGTCTTCGCCCTCTCGATGAACTGCGTCCCAATCCCCTGTCCGACTGCGGTCGGCAAAAGATAGAGATGGTCGATCCAGCCCGTTCCTTCTTCCCTCGAGACTGCCATTAAGCCCACTGCAACTCCCTCACACTCCGCGACCGTGACGCCTCCGAGCGGCACGAGATGGGTCGCAATCCATTCTCGGACGGAATCTTCCGGATGAGCCAGCGGAGCGAACGATTGGAACGTTTTACGGGAAGCAATATAGATGTACGCGATCCGATCGGCGTCGTGCTGCACTGCTGCACGAAAAATGGTTGCGGTCAATGTTCGCTCTCCCTCTAAGATAGGTGGTCAGAGAACTCCGCCGGTGCGACGGGGTCGCCAGTCAGGGACGCGGCGCAGGCTTTCGGTGTCGGATTCGGTGGGAATGGAGCAGATGAGACAGTGTGGGAAGCGACGGGCAAGCAGGCGGGCGTCGTGCCAGTTCGGCTCGAACCAGACGCGCA
>JANXLO010000555.1 GCA_025355115.1 Chthonomonadaceae bacterium | reverse complement strand
ACAATGCGCAATGGCCCTGCCAGCAAAAGCATTCCATAGCGTGGAGTCTTGGTGACCTCGGCGAGCAACTCCGTGTGTCCAGGGAACTTATATCCAGCCAGAGCAATCGCTTCCTTGTTGAGCGGCGCAGTGACGAGCGCGTCCGTCTCTCCCCTCATTGCCGCATTCGCCGCTGAGATTACACACTCCGCAGCAGCTCTCCCAGCCTCAGCGAACAGCAAGCCTGTACGTACTTTACTCAGGTCGGCGGTCGTCGCCTGCACCACTACTATGCTTCTCGCACTGCGAACCGTGTCTGGATTCGTTGTAAATGCAGATAGTTCTAAATTCAGCATAGTCGCGGTATGCCGCATCCACTCGAAATCACCGTAAACGGTAGGAACGCAAAAGTCATAAATCTCCGGACGAGCGAGAGCTTTGAAGATGATTTCTGGCCCTATCCCTGCTGGGTCGCCCATCGTGATCGCTAGCCTCGGCAAACTCAACTTTCGCCTCCGAACTCAATTTATGTCTGCACATTCGGACCTTCGTGATTCTGCACAATCACTATCCTGAATGTTCGTCTTGTCCGTGCATAACGCCTCTATTCCAGACTTAGACAGCGAGTTAAAGCCGAAGCGTCGCCGAAGCCGCCCGCTTTCAAAATCATTGGCACACTTCTGCTCTCTTGCTGTCGAGTGAGCAGGCCACGAACTATCCCTGGCTCACTCTCACCGACAACTTCAAGCCGCAATCCCTCCAATGCTCGGCAAAGATGAAGACCGGTAAAGCCTCCTGTAACGACGTAACCATCGAAGGGAGAGTCCCTGCCTCTCATACTCCATTCCGGAGGGAGAGCACTAAAAAGTTGCGTGAGGCGGACTTCAAGAGCACGGTCAGACGCTCCCTCTGTCTCAACGAGTACGAATACCCTATCTCCGCGCTCGTGCCTGTCCATGAAGGCTTGCGCCAACCGAGCTGACAAATCGGCGCAAATGGCTTGTCCAAAATGGATCGGCGGAAATCCAGTGATTTCGGTCAGCCGCTCGACTTGATGGCGGCTATTGTCATGGCGACTCCCCACGAGAACAAGGATGCGACCACTCGAAAACACGTTCTCGTTCCAGTCAGGGACAGATCGCTTTGCGGGCCAAGACATACGTGCGGCAATTGCTCGTGTGAACCCTGCGGAGCCCACGGCAAGATAGACACTTTTCTGACCCATGACGAGCTCTGCGAGTGTGTTGAGGTCCTCTGGCGTAACGGCGTCGCAGAACAGAAATTTTTTACCTGCCGCGATCAGGCGGTCACATGCCGCAGCCAATGCCTGACTGCCAGCACGGATTGTGTCAAGCCCAATCTCCGACGCGGCGAACTCTTCAGCCATCTCAAAGGCTGTCCGTACTCTTCCGCTCGGCATGTTGTCCATTGATAATTGCACGCCATGAACAAACACTATTCCCTGCTCGACCGTCCGACCGTTTTCTGGAAATGCAGGGCAGATAAGTGCGATACGTCCGTGAAGTTCTCGCATCATGCCATCAAGTTCAGCTCTGAGGTACCCGCGCAGAGTGCTGTCGATCTTTTTGAAATAGAGTTCGGGTGTATGCTCCTTCAAGCGGCGAGTCGCCCGTCGAGTGACAGCGGAGATCAGAGTCGGCTTCAGAGCCATCCTGTCTCGAAGCTCAGTGTTCAGCGACAGCACATCCCAATCTCCAACTGACTCGAGAGCATCTGCATCGAGGCACAGTCCAACGCAGGCGGTCAACCCTATCCGAGTGAAGGGAGCCACAACGTCTGCCGCGCCTGTGAGGTCGTCCGCAACTATCCCAATGAACATTCAATTCCCCCTAGCACTCCATTTCGGCGCAATCCCCGCAACGTCCTGCCGAAATTAAAAAGAGAAGTGGCTAAGAGATGCATAGATGAAAGCAACACAACCAGTCACATCTGAAGGAAAAGTTTTCATTCTACTACTCCTTCATTCACTCTATATCCAGCCGCCAAACATACTAATTTTCGTATTGCCGGTAACAGCGGAAGGCACCTGTGAAGACTACTGTATGCGGGCTGGAATGAACATTTCCTGAACTACAGCGTCAATATAAGTACAGGGAGGAATCGTGCGATTAGTGACGAATTGTACTGTAGAAAAATTT
>JANXLO010000544.1 GCA_025355115.1 Chthonomonadaceae bacterium | reverse complement strand
GCCGACAGAAGATGATGCAGGATATGCGCACCTCCTTTCAAGCTCTTGGGCCGCAGCTCCAGACCATGACGCCTGAGGATCGTCAGTCGAAAATGCAGGAGATGCAGACCAAGATCCAGGGGATGGTGCAGACCACCCAGGACGACCTCGACAAAAGAATCGACGAAATCCTGAAGCCGCGACAGCGAACCCGTCTCAATGAGATCGATCTCCGATGGCGAGGGCAGATGGCACTGGTCGACACTAAAGTCGCCGATCCTTACATGCTGAGTGCCGACGACAAGAAGCGAGTGCAGGATGCCTACAAAGCGTATACGGATTCTCGACAGACCCTGATGATGTCGATGATGCCCGCCGGAATCCGCAACCGCATCCAGCAGGCTACCTCGGCGTACTCCGGTGCAGACCCGGCCGCTGCTCCGGCTGCTCCTGCTACGCCTTTAGCTCCCGCAGTACCCGCCACCCCTGAGGAGCAGCAGAAAGCGCAGCAGAAGGCCTTCGCCGACTTCGAGAAAAACCGGATAGCACTCGGAGATAAGCTGATGGCCAGCATGCCGCTCGCGAAACAGCAGATGTGGCAGACCGCCATCGGCGCGAAATTCCGATTCCGCGACCTGACCAAGTAACGAAATCCCTATTACGAAGCCCTCTGAACCGGAACGGATCAGAGAACTTCGTCTCTTCTGCGTATTAAGCCATGCCCTACGGCAGGCTCCACTCCATGGAAAGCGAGAAAGCATGATGCTCCGAAAAACAGTTCCTTCCCTGCTCGCGACAGTTGGCCTGACGATGATAGCAGGCGGTTGCCTCCCGAGCGCTTTCGCGCAACAGGCCGCAGCGCCTCCGGCGAATCCCTTCGCGAACCTGTCCATCCCGCCTTCGCTGTTTTTCGGATTTCTTGGGCCGATGAGCGGCATCGTAGACCCCACACATAGCGCGGCAATGCAGCTGCTTCAGCGGAGCGACGTGCAAAATGAACTCGGAGTGGATCTTAATCAGGTGAGCGCGCTTAAGGCTCTTCAGGAGAAGTCACAGCAGGAGGTTCGCGTCAAACTCACCACTGTCGGACAGGACGCCGCCAAAAGCTTTCAAGGCCTTCCACAGGATCAGATTCAGGGTCAGATTCAGGACACTCTTTCTTCAGTTGCAGCGACCATGCAGACGATGCAGGGGGATATCGACAAACGCACTGAGGGTATTCTTCGCGCCAAACAGATCTCCCGCCTGCATCAACTAGATTTTCAGTGGCGTGGCCCGCTCGCTTTGAGCGACCCAAAGGTTGCAGAGCTTCTAATGCTGACCGCCGACCAGAAAACAAAGGTCAGCGCTTCGCTGAAAGAGTTCACCGATATGCAGCAGAAAGCGATCATGACGGTGATGATGCCCGTTCCTAACGCCAAGCCTGCCCCTCCAGAGGATCCCCCCGTCAGCCCACAAGTGCAGATGCAGAGAAAAATGTCCGCCGCTATGCATACTCGTGAGATGGACAAAGCCAAGAAAGAGGTTGAGGTAAAGCTCCTCGATCTGTTGACTCCCGTCCAGAAAGAACAGTGGAAGATAGCTCAAGGCGCGAAATACACTTTCCACAAGCTCGACAACTGAGCACAACGATGCTACTTCCCCGTCCGCTGCTAATCATATAGCGAACGGGGATGTTTCCAACCAATTCATACGGCGTTGATAATTCTGTCCACGCGATGGCTGAGGTCGCGCAGATAGGCTTCGTCTCCTCCGGACAGCTCTGTATTCATGAAGCTGTGGAAGCCGATCTCGGCGAAGGCTCGCCGCACCTCCGGCCAATCCACATCTCCGTCCCACAGGTTGACCCACTGCGACCCAGCCCGCTTAAAATCCTTGATGTGAACCTTCTTGATGCGCTTGCCGAGCGTCCGAATCCAGTCCTCGGGATAGCCATTGATGACCACGTTTCCAACATCGAAGTAGGCCTGTACCAGCGGGTGCCGGAACTCGTCGATATAGTGCGCGAACTCCAGCGGGCTTTGCAAGAACTTATTCCACACCTCTTCCACGCAGATCATCACATTCAGCTTCTCCGCGATGGGCAACAGCGCCTTGATCTGCTTCTGTGACCGCTCGTAGGCGTCCTTGTAGCGCACCTTGGGGGTGACGACTGCGGGCACAAGCAGGATATTGTCCGCTCCCACCCACTTTGCGCACTGGAGAGCCTGACGAGTGTTCGTCATCCCGCGTTCGACGACCGCCGGGTTCGGGTCGGACAGAGGAGCATCCCAGCCGCCGAAGATGATCGAATGTATGGGAATGCCTGCCTTCTCCGCTGCGGCCCTGAGCGTTTTGGCCTCTGCCTCTCCGACCGGCGAAATCTCCACGCCCTCGAATCCCACGTCCTTTGCCAGCTGAAATCTCGCCTCAGGTGTGAGATTGCCCGGAAGCATCGAGAACATGACGGATTTTTTCGGTCGCAATGCGGCGGCTGTAACCTGCCCAGTCGCTGCGCTCGCACTCTCGGGCAGCAAGGCGGCTGTCAGTGCTGTCCCAGCCGTTCCCATCAAAAACTCTTTGCGGTTCATGCTATTTCTCCTGGCTCGCAGTCAATATTGCGGCCGTTCTCAAAGTTCACCTGGACGGAGCGAGCCGATCTCTCTCCCATCCTGTGCAAGACGAAGCGTTCCAAAGTGGACGATCTGCGCTGCTTGCGGCGCGCGTATGGGAGTAAGAACACCCAGCGTTCGACGGCGAAAATCAAGAGCCTCCAGAAGCCCCAGCCCGAGCAGTTTGCCGTTCCCGCTCTCCAAACCCAGCATCAGATGCTTCAGTCTTGGTGCGACCGTTGCCGTCAACGAGCGATTCTTCAACTCCTGCTGGACGAGGCTCAGGCCCTGCAATCCAGGATCGAGAGGCAGACTGACCATAAGGCTGAGGTGGCCGTCGGAAAGCTCGGCATGGTAGACTCGAGCGGGAGGCCACAAGGCTTGATTCACAAACTTCAGAAGGTGCGGCGGCAGAGATGACCCCCCGCCGAGCCACGTGCCCACCAACGACACATCATCGAAAGAGTAGCTGTGAAGAGCCGCGCTTCCGAAATATGACGCGAACCGCATCGCCCGACGCTGCGTACGGAGCGCCACCGACTTTCGCGCTATGACTTCAGGCACAGGCGGAGTATGAACGCGGCATCCGGTGCGACGGCGCATCGGCGAGAGGATTGGCTCGAGCTCATTGCCCCGCTGCAAAGCAATAACGTGGGCCGGGTTCAACAGATCAAACTCCGTCTGATGCATCCGTCTGGCCCCCGCGCCCTGGATGTAGCCACAGGTATCCACAATCAACAACGCGGCGTCCGCGAGATCGGCCAGACGGCGCACGCCTGCCGCATGTTCGAGCAGGTAGGCTGCGGGTGACGTGTTTCCTATGAAGGCGAGCGCATGAGGCGGCAGGTCGGATAGGGAAGCGACCGGAGCCTCCGCGAAAGCCAGCCCCAGACACCCGGGTGGCCCAATCTCCGACTGTCCGGGATCCGCATCCAGCAGGGCTACCCGCCTGCTCAGCGCGGTCGCGCGATTAACGAGCAGGCGAGTGAAAGTCGTCTTGCCGACGTCCATCCCTCCGATCAGCAGTACCGGCCCATCCGAATCCATGATCGCCGCAAGCGTTGGCTCCCATGCAGAATAGGGAGGCACAGTACCACTCAAATTCCTGATCCCGCCTGTGGCACACTCACTTTCGGCCATCCTGAGCCCGTTGTAGGAACGTCGAGACCTCCGCTGTCCCGTCGAGAGTTATCTTCCCTCGCACAGTCGTCACTGACGAGATTTTTACGGGGAAAGGCAGCGAGGAGAGATCGACGGAGCTTTCGAACCGCCGCTTGAGAAACTGAAGTGGCGCGCCAGTAAGGGGCAGGCCAACTACGACGAACCGCTTCGAATCGAGCTCGATGTGATTTGGAGGCAACACCTTCAGGGGGCCGGTAAAGCTGAAGGGAATCCCAAGGCCAAAAACAACACGTTCTGCGGAGAGCGTGACTCGCCCATCGCCAAGTGCCAGATGGAGCCGCTGAATCGTCTCACCCTCTGGCGCCTCGCCAGCCAGATACTCGTTCAGGCTGCTCTCGCCAACTGTGGCCGTAAAATGAGCGGACTGCACCCCGCGCACCCGTCCAGCCTTTGTGTCCACCTCGACGCCCTTGAGATCCAGGTGAAGTTGATCGAGCAGCAGGCCGTTCGGCAGCTGAACGTCATCCCCATCGATTGTCACTGTGCCAAGCTGTCCGGCAAGAGTTCGTCCCGGCGAGCTTTCCACGTGCGCACGATACTGACGGGCGGGGCCAAGCAGGTCTGGCAGTGCCTCGCGAATCTTGCGCTCGGCGGTTCGATTGACCGTCCGGGAGCATCCGCAAAGTATTCCGACCACCAATAACATACCGACTGCCGCTGCGATCAATCGTCTGCGAACTGCCAATTTCACCATCCTTCCACGGGAAGTTACCGAACAGAGACTGGCTCTTTGTTCCACGCCGTTACCTCAAAATCCTGTTCGCGGTTACGCCTCTCTGGGGTACACTTAATGCACTACCCCAGGAGTATTGTCCCGTCATGCCTGAAATTGCGCCTGCTACCCCTCTTAGAATTGCCGCGATGGTTTCCGGGCGGGGGCGCGGTTCGAATCTGGGCGCGCTTATCGCAGCATGCGAGTCGGGTGAGGTCGCCGGAAGCTTCGCAGTCGTCATAGCCACCCGTTCCGATTCTCCCGCGCTTGAGAGGGCGAAGGCGGCAGGCATACCCACAGCGGTAGTCTCTCCACGAAAGTACGAGACGGATGAAGCGGGCTACGCCCTGGCTCTACTGAGAATTCTGAATCGCCACAAGGTCGGACTGCTATGTCTGGCGGGGTACATGCGCCGGCTGCCCCCCGGAGTGGTAGCCGCTTATCCTAACCGAATCATGAACATTCATCCTGCTCTGCTGCCACTGTTCGGCGGCCAGGGCATGTATGGCGAGAAGGTGCATGAGGCGGTAATCGAGAGCGGCATGAAGGTCTCAGGATGCACCGTCCATTTCGTGGATGAAGAGTACGACAGCGGCCCGATCATCGTGCAGATCGCGACGACCGTCGAGGACACCGACACGCCTTCCTCCCTCGCGGCGCGAGTGCTGACAGCGGAGCACCGGGCTTATGTCGAGGCGGTGAGCCTCTTCGCCTCCGGCAGCCTGAGCATTGAAGGCAGGCGCGTTAGGCATACTTCGGGCAGTTAGCCTATTGCCTCACTCGATCGCATGCGCCAACTCAAACAGCATTAATTCAAAACAGCTTGTGCAGCAAAGGAGCGGACGTGAGTCAGGCAGAGAAAATACGTGTGGGAATCATTGGGCCGAGCTGGTGGGTCAACTACTGGCACCTGCCCGCTCTGCTGAATCACCCTCATGCCCAGATCACAGCGGTGTGCGGAACGAAGTCGCGGGACGAGAGCGAAGCGCGGGAGAAGTACGGCGAGAACGTTCGAGTCTTCACGGATATGGAGACAATGTTCGAGTCAGTTCCTCTCGATGCTGTCGTCGTATGCACTCCTAACGACCTGCACCATCCGGCGACGATGGCGGCGCTCAGCCGCGGCCTGCATGTCATCTGCGAGAAGCCGCTGGCAATGAACACGGCTCAGGCGAAGGAGATGGCGGAGACCGCTCACGCGGCCGGTGTCCTCGGAATGGCGAACTTCCCCTACCGCGACAATCCAAATGTCAGCGAGTTTCGTCGACTGGTCGCGGAGGGATATGCCGGGCGTATTCTCCACGTGTCCGGTCAATATCATGGCGGCTTTGGGCTGAACCGCGCTCCCGGCTGGCGCGGGCTGACCGAGCGCAGCGGATCAGGAATCCTAGGAGACCTCGGCTCACATCTTATCGATCTGGCGCGCTTCGTGACGGGCGACGAGTTCTCCTCAGTGTGCGCCCATACGCTCACAGTGCTCCACGACATCGAGGGCGTTTCGGACGGCATCGAGCTTGTTCGGACGGAGAACCCGCGCACCGGGCCGCGAAACGACGACTCGTGCGCTTTCCTCGCGGAGTTCGCCTCCGGGGCGCAGGGCATATTCCATACTAGCTGGGTCGCTTATCAGGGAGCCTACGCGCAACATCAGGACATAGAAGTGTATGGGTCGCTTGGCCGCCTTCACTTCGTCGCGAATCACTCCGGAACTCGTCTGCGCGGCCAGAAGAACGGGATGAAGCGTTGGGAGACGCTTGCCGTGGAGGGAGTCGTCCCGCCCGATGACGGTAACGACAGCGAGGACTATTTTCGCCCTGGACGCCAGGATTCGACGGGCACCACCTACCGCTGGCTTGAAGCTATCCATGCTGGAGAGACTAAGATCACCCCCGACCTCGAGGACGGCTGGAAAGCGCAGCAGGTCATCGATGCCGTGCTGAAGGCCAGCGCGGAGCGTCGATGGGTTCCGGTTGGATAGCAGGAACGGCAGAAATTCGCAGGAAGGGGAGAGCAGACTATGACCGCATCGGAGACGAACGAACAGCAAGCTAAAGCAGAAGCAGTCACTCGATGGACGCCCGAGATATCGCTTCAATACAGAGGAGTCGGTCAGGTTCGGGT
>JANXLO010000540.1 GCA_025355115.1 Chthonomonadaceae bacterium | reverse complement strand
GCGATCGCGAGTGCGCCGATGAAGCAGTCTCCTGCGGCGGTCGTATCGACGGCCGTCACGGATCGAGCGGGCAGGCGGCGAACCCCTCTGGCGTCCGCGAGAACGCATCCCTCCGCGCCCAGGGTGATGATGACGGCTTTTGGCCCTTTCGCCAGTAGTCGGGCGGCGGCCTCCTCCCACACAATGCCTTCCGCCGTCGCAGCCCCGAGCAGCGCGGCAGCCTCATGCTCGTTGGGGACAAGAACGTCCGTCCTTTCCAATAGTGAGGTGTGGAGAGAGTCGGTGTGATGGAACGGGGCGGGGTTGAGGATCACTTTGACGCGGACCGAATTTGCCAGTTCGACGGCATGCTGAACAGTAGGGAGCGGAATCTCCAGCTGAAGGATGATAGCAGCGATGCCAGCCAGAACGTCCAGAGCTGCGTTCACATCATGCTCGCTCAGGTTTGCGTTCGCTCCGGGCGCGACCGTGATCGCGTTGCGGCCTTCCAAATCGACGGTTATCAGCGCCACCCCCGTCGGCGCTTTCGGATCGATGAGCAGGCAGTCGGGCCGAATGCCCTCGCGCGCAAGACCTTCGCGAATAGTCTCCCCGAAAGCATCTTCGCCAGTGCGACCCAGGAAATAGACGTCAGCGCCGAGCCGGGCTGCCGCAACCGCCTGATTTGCGCCTTTGCCGCCAGCGATCTGCCGGAACGTCTCGCCAAGCACAGTCTCACCCGGCCCAGGGATGCGCTCGGCGCGAACCACCAGATCCATGTTCGCGCTGCCGACGACCAGTACTTTCGGCCTCATGTCCGAAGAGTCTCACTGGAGCGCTCGGGGCGGTTCGCCTCCCCTTTCCACTGGCGCAGAGCCTCACGCAGCTGCCTCAGGCTCGCGTTCGCCTGCTGCACCTCCTGCGCGGAGGCAGTGTCGCCGCCATAGCAGTAGTGGTCATGCAGATCCGTCAGCAGTGCAAGGGCGGTGCCGACTCCAGGGGCCTCCTGCGAAAGCCTCGTTCCAATCTCCGCGCTGTACTCAAAGGTCGTCCTGTTCATCGGGCGCGGCATCTTACGACGAGCCAGCAGCGTGAGAGCCGTGCCGTAGGCCTCCAGAATAGCCGTGTTGCTCGGCGGGCGAGGGATCGCCTTCATCTCTGTCGGC
>JANXLO010000480.1 GCA_025355115.1 Chthonomonadaceae bacterium | reverse complement strand
CTCAGGGCCTTCTTCGACGATGGTACCCCTCTCGGCTCGCATACCAGCTCAGAGGCGCAGATCGACTCCCTCGGGCAGTCGTGGGCGGTCATCTCAGGCGCAGCCAATCGGGACAGAGCAGAGATGGGAATGCGGGCGGTGGAGGAGCGGCTTGTGCGTCGGGACGACAAGCTAGTGCTGCTCTTCACGCCGCCTTTCGATAAAACTACCCACGATCCTGGCTACATCAAAGGCTATCCGCCGGGAGTGCGCGAGAACGGAGGTCAGTATACCCACGGCTCGCTGTGGGTTCCCTACGCGCTCGCCCGGCAGGGAAAAGGCGACGAGGCAGTATCTATTCTACGCCTGATGAATCCTGTGGAGCACGCCCGCGAGCCGGAGGATGTTCAGCGTTACAAAGTGGAGCCGTACGTGGTCGCCGCAGACATCTATGCGCTGAAGGGCCGAGTTGGACAGGGTGGCTGGACTTGGTACACGGGCTCCGCTGCATGGATGTACCGTGTATGGCTGGAGGAGGTGCTGGGCTTCAAGCTTCGAGGCGATAAGCTGCGCATCGATCCGGCGATGGCGTCTGAATGGGCGGGCTTCACCCTGCGCTACCGTTACCGCGACACGCCCTACGAAATCGTTGTCGAGAACCCTGACCATGTCAGCCATGGCGTAGTCTCGGTCACGCTGGATGGCCAGCCTACACCGAGTCAGCTCGTTTGCCTGGAGGACGACCACATCCCGCATAAGGTGGAGGTGCGCATGGGAATAACTCCCGCGCTCGCCGACCCGATTGGCCCTTGACCACGCTCCCGATACCTGCTAAACTATCTCCAAGATCAGACCGCGATCGATGAGGAGGCTGGCTGTGAGCGATACGATGGTTAGCGAGGGCACGAAGGTAAGCGAAGCTCAGATTCGAGAATGGATCGAGGCGTTTCATCGGGACGGCTATCTGGTGCTGCACGACGTGCTGTCGCCTGCGTTGATAGGTGAGTTGAAGGCCGACCTCGACGCCGCGCTTGGAGACCGCTCATTCGAAGGGCAGGCAATCGAGCTACATCACCGGATGTTTGAGAATAGTCCGGCCAATCTGCGCCTGTTCGATCTTGAGCCCATCGTCACACTTGCCGAGACGATGGTGGATCGCAACTGTCACGTCATTCACAACAACTCGTTCCGCACTCGGCACGGGATGGGCATCACCACATGGCATCAGGATGATTCATCTCACTATATCGTGACGGGTGGCGAGACGCCGACCAACGTGCATCTGCCAGTTCTGCTGTTCACTGCCAACTACTATCTCACTGATGTGGAGGAGCAGATCTACGGCCCCACGGAGGTAATACCCGGCTCCCATCTGTTCGGCGCAAGCCCTCCGCCGAGCATGGTCGGGACGAAATGGGAGAGCAGGATCGTCCCCTGCCTCGGCAAAGCGGGAACGGTGGTGCTCTTCAACAATCAAGTCTGGCACCGAGGCGGTCCCAACCAGACCGACCGCGTCCGCTATATCACTCAGGTGAGTTATGCGCGGCGAATCATCGGCCACAAATACTATCCGTTTATGAACTACGAGATGCCAGAGCGCATCTACCGCGACGCCAGCCCCCGCCTCAAGCGCCTGCTCGGCTTTCTGCCATCGGGTGCCTACGGATAGGGGCAGGCCTGTCGAGAATCGGTTGCTTCTGTCACAAATACAATGCAGGGCGATTGACAATGCCGTCAGTCGCCTGCTATACTTTAAGGGTGTTGCCGAAGCGCGAAGCTGCGCTTCCACAGCGAAATAACCTATCCCCGGTCGCATCCGGACGGACACAGTGTCGTTCCCGTCTCAAACCCGCGTTCTTTGTCCGACTCATCCCGTTTTGAGGCGGCGAGGACGTTTTTTTGTGTGAGCACTCCCCAAACCATTTTACAAGGAGACGCGCGTAACATGACGCCCAAAGACGTTATCGCTCTCGTCAAAGAGAAGGAAGCGAAAGTCGTAGACATCCGCTTCAGTGACCTGTTCGGTCAGCAGCAGCACTTCTCGATCCCTGCCTCCGTCCTTGACGAGGACAAATTTGCAGACGGACTGGCCTTCGATGGCTCCTCCATTCGCGGATTCAAGGCCATCAACGAGTCGGATATGCTCCTCATTCCCGACCCCGACACCGCCTACATCGACCCCTTTACCGATGTCGTGACGCTGAACATCATCTGCGACATCGAGGATCCGATGACCCGCGAAGTCTACAACCGGGATCCCCGCCAGGTCGCCAAAAAGGCAGAAAAGTACCTCGCCAGCACTGGCATCGCTGACACCGCCTACTTCGGCCCCGAAGCGGAGTTCTACATCTTCAACGATGTCCGCTACGACCAGACCGCCCATTCCGGCTACTATTTTCTCGACAGCGATGAGGGCATCTGGAACTCCGGGCGTGACGAGAAGCCGAACCTTGGCTACAAGATTCCCTACAAGCGTGGCTACTACCCCGTGCCTCCGAACGACAGCCTCCAGGATCTCCGCACCTACATGATGCTCAACCTCATCGAGGCAGGCATCGAAGTCGAGATGCAGCATCACGAGGTCGGCACGGCGGGGCAGTCGGAGATCGACCTGAAGTTCGACACGCTGCTGACGATGGCAGACAAGATGCAGAAGTACAAGTACATCATCAAGAACACCGCGTTCCAGCATGGCTATACGGTGACCTTCATGCCCAAGCCCCTGTTTCAAGACAACGGCTCCGGCATGCACGTCCACCAGTCACTCTGGAAAGACGGCAAGCCCCTGTTCTTCGACGAGAAGGGCTACGGACAGCTCTCCGAGATGGCGACCTACTACATCGGCGGCATCCTGAAGCACGCGCCCGCGCTGCTCGCGATCTGCGCGCCGACCACCAACTCCTACCGTCGACTCGTTCCCGGCTACGAGGCTCCGATCAACCTGGTCTACTCGGCTCGCAACCGCTCGGCCTGCGTCCGAATCCCTATGGTGAGCAAATCCCCGAAGGCCAAGCGCATCGAGTTCCGCGCCCCCGACCCCTCCGCGAACCCTTACCTCTGCTTCGCGGCACTTCTGATGGCGGGTCTGGACGGCATCGAGAACAAGATCATGCCGCCCGCGCCGGTCGACAAGGACCTCTACGAGATGGCGCCCGAGGAGAAGCAC
>JANXLO010000475.1 GCA_025355115.1 Chthonomonadaceae bacterium | reverse complement strand
CAACCGGAAATGGTTCCAGCAGGAGCTCGACAAGCGCGGATATGCCGTGACGCTGCTGAGCGGATCCGGGGGTGGCATGGGCGTCGGCGGCAACTACGAGGGGCTGAAAAACGTCTCTCTGAAGCCCGGCTCCTGCTTTGGAACCTTCCTCGCGACGGGCGATGTCCCGTACGGCTTCTTCGGAACGATCACCTACCGGCGCGGCGAGCGCATTCTAGGCTTCGGGCACCCCATGATGGGCCTCGGAGCGCTGGAAGGCGCGATCACTCCGGCGTACGTCGTCGATATCTTCTCCGGATACCAGACATCCAAGCTTATCCCGGTCGCCGGACCCACCATCGGCACCCTGCGCCAGGATCGAAACTTCTCCGTCAGCGGCGATCTGTCGCGCCACCCTCACATGATCCCGATCGACGTGACGGTCAACGACAAGATGACGCACCGAACCAGAACTTTTCACTCGGACGTCTTCCAGAACCCGGACCTCTCCGCGGCTCTCCTCAGTCTGGTGGCGAAGGAGAGCATTTCGCGGATGCACAACATACCGGGGGATGTCATGGCGCAGGTGACGACTACCGTGGACGCCGCCGAAGTGGGGACAGTGACGCGGACGAATCGCTACTTCGACGCCACGGACATCACAGCCGGCGCCACTCAGGATCTGAACGACATCACCAGCATCGTCAGCGGCAACCCGTTCTATCCTCTGCCCATCCGCAGCGCGAAAGTCAGCGTCGATCTCTACGATGGGCACGACACGGCAACGATCGAGCGCATCTATTTGAAGCAGGGCCGGTTCGAGCCTGGGGATACCGTCGACATCGGCGTCGTGCTGAAGCCATATCGCCGCCCCTCCGTGCTCAAGACCGTCTCGATCCGCATCCCCACTGAAACGACGACCGGCCGCTATGCCCTGTCCGTGCGCGGAGGCACGGCGAACGTGATCCGCTTCGGCGGATTCGTCCTTGGCGGAGGCGGCAACGATCCGCAGACTCCGCCGGTGAACGTCCGACAGATGGTCGCGCGGCTTGGCCAGAAAGAAGCTAACACAGACCTCGTTGGTCGGTTGGTACTGAACACTGTTGCCCCCGCGCTGGAAGGTGAGAAGCTGTCGCAGTTGCCGCCAAATCTATCGGCACTGATGCGCTCCGACCGCAACTCAGGCGTCAAGCTCGAGCGTGACGAGGTGAGAGCAACCTCACCCACAGATTATGTCGTGAGCGGAACACAGCAGCTTGTGCTGACAGTCGTTCGCCGGAACACGCAGGAGCCTGCGAGCCCGAGTTTTGGCACTCCCACGCTGCCGGGCGGCAGCGGCGTTCCCTCCATCACACTGCCGGGCGGGAGCAGCCTTTCGGGCACATCAGTGGGAAACGACGATGGCGTAGCGGCCTCCAGTAGCCTCGAGCGGTTTCTCTTGCCTGAGCCCGCTCTCCGGTGGCTGGCCGCTCTCCCCGCCGCCCCCCCGGCAGACAAAAAGCCAGAGACTGCCAAAACGGATGACAAGGCCCCTGCCCCGCCCAAGACCGACCCATCTGCTCCGGCTGGAGCCAAGACTGATCCTCCCAAGCCCACCGTTCCTGAAAAGCCCGTCCCGCCTGATCTCAGCAACGATAAGCCGGTAGGAAGGCAACTTCAAATTTGGCGTCAGACGGCTCGCCCGGATTTCTCCTCAGGCAAGTTCGCGGGAGCCAGTGTCACGGCATCCGGTGACCTGCGCCTGACTTCCGCTCTACGACGCCTCACCTCGACCACCGAGACTTACATCTGGTCTTTGGCCCCGGACGCCAGCGGCAATCTCTATGCGGGAACTGGCACAGGGGGGAAAATCCTCAAAGTCGACGCGCAAGGCAAGTCCAGCGTGCTGGCGACGCTTCCCGTTGTAGCGGTGCAGACCCTCCTCTATTCCGCCAAGGACAACGCGCTCTATGCAGGGAGCGGAGCGAAGGGCAACGTCTACAAAGTCTCTCTGAACGGCGGCTACAAACTGCTCTGCTCGTTGCCGGAGAAGTATATTCTCGCCCTTGCGCAGGACAGCGCAGGCAACCTCTATATCGGGCCGGGCGGAGGAGGCACGGTCTATCGTCTCAACGCTTCTCAAATCGGTCAGGCTGCCGTTGGCGACAGCGCAGATACCGCACAAGTAGCAAAGCCCGATGCGTTCCTGAAGACTCCCGCCGACCATATCATGTCGCTGTTGGTCGATCCACATGACAATCTCTATGTCGGCTCGGGCAACAACGGCATTCTCTACAGAGTGTCGCCGGACGGCAAAAGCAGCGTCGTCTACGACGCCAAGGAGAACTCGATCAACGGCCTCGCGATGACGCCGAACGGGAACCTCTACGCCGTAACGGGCCCGAAAGGGATCCTCTATAAGATAACTCCGGACGGACAGGCAAGCGTCGCCTTCGATCGAGCCGCCTCCTTCTACACGGCCATCCGCTCGGCGCAAGATGGCACTCTATATGCCTCGACCGTCAACGCTGTTTTTCACATACTGCCATCCCCTACCGATCCGACGCAGACCATCATACTGCCGTTGGACAACCCCAGGGACGTGGATTTCCTGACCATCGCACTCCTGCCCGGCGGCGGTGTCGCCGCAGCGACAGGCAACATTGGCGAGATCTACACGTCGCAGCCTGAAATCGGCGCAGCATCGCATAGCGGCACGTACACCTCCGTCGTGCACGACGCAAAACTCACTTCACGTTGGGGAACGATACGGTGGGAGGCAACTGCGCCTTCAGGCACGTCGATATTTGCCGAGACGCGCACCGGCAACGTGGCGGAGCCGGATGCGACGTGGAGCGAGTGGTCTGCCGTTAGCCCGCCAAGCAGTTTCGGGGAGGGCGCGATCAATAGCCCTGCCGCCCGTTTTCTGCAGTATCGCCTCACCCTTCGCACAGGAGAATTCGGCAAGGCTCCCGACGGTGCAAGCCTGCATCCTGAGGAATCTGGGAGAACTCCGGCGGTTCGGGAGGTATCCCTCAGCTATATGCCGCGCAATCAGGCTCCCAAAGTCACGTTCTCGACGCCGACTGGCGGGGAAAGGTGGTCCAAGACACAGACCCTTCGCTGGAGCGGAGTCGATCCGGACGGCGACACGCTCACCTACGACCTCTTCTATTCGAGCGACGGAGGCGTGACCTGGAAGCCTGTGCCCGCGCCAGTAAAGCCCCCTGCGCCGACGACTGCCGCCGTTGCAGGCAGCCCCGACAGCGCAAAAACTGTGCTCGCCTCCGCGACGGCTACCCCCGTAACGTCACTGGAAGACTACCGCAAAAAGGTGGAGGCTATGAGCCTTCCGGCCGCACTCAAGACGTCCATTGTCGAAAACTATCGACTGAGCCTCGAGCAGAAGCCTGTCGGATCCACCAGCGCCGCGCCATCGAGTCAGCGTGACAGCTCTAGAGCGCTGGACACCTCCATCCTGCCCGACAACACCTATCTCTTCAAGGTGATCGCCTCCGACCGGGTGAGCAATCCAAATGACGCTCTGACGGCGCAGGCTATCTCCGAGCCGCTGCTCATCGTCAACGCGCTGCCTAAAATCGCCTTCAGCGGGAAGCCGATAATCGCACCCGACAAGAGTGTCGTTCTGGAGGGTGCCATCACTCAGGCGCGGGTCGCCGTCACCGCCGCGCAGTATCGTGTGGACGGAGGAGACTGGAACGCAGCTGCACCCAAGGACGGCCTCTTCGACTCGGTACGGGAATCCTTCTCAGTGCAGACAGCCGCCCTCATGCCCGGCAAGCACACCATCGAAGTTGAAGCCTTCAATGCAGCAGGCGGCAAGTCCCTCGAAAAGCTGGAAGTAACGATCCCTTGATCCGGCATCCAAATCAAGAAGGGGAGGCATCGCAGCTACGCGGTGCCTCCCTTCTTCATGCCAGCTGTCCGTACTTCCGTCTCTCATCCTACGAGCATTCCCGTCAGCCGCCCTCGTGAAGAGTCAGCCCCATGTAGTGCCGATAGCCGTAGCAATGGGCAATGTGGACAGTTCGGATAGGCTCGACCGAGTAAGGACGGCGATAGATAACGAGCGGAGGCTCCCACACAACGCGCTCGAACTGATAGCGCAGATCCGCATCCTCGACCTGATTGTCGTTCACATAGATCGCATCCTCGCCCAGATGACTTCGCAGGCTTTCTACAGACGCCGCATACATTGTCAGGCGATTATGAATGAACATGTCGTGCGTTTCAGGGTGGTCAGGGAGATAGAACGCGAGCAGCGAGGGGTAAGTGTAGCCGTTTCCAGCGATGAAGACGTGCGTATGGCCCGACTTCGCCATCGCTTCTCGCAACTGCTGGACGCGCACAGCGGTCTCGCGCCACCCGTACGCGGTATTCGAGGTGTCAGCGTCAGGCGGAAGTCGCAGCCCTATCGCAAGGCGGAGGGAGGGCGAGACGAGCAGTACAGTTGGAAGCAGGCTCAGCAGTCCGATTGCCGCCAGATGGCGGGTCTGGCGCCGGCGCGCCTCCGTTGAGCTTGCCATCATCGCTGCCATCCCGCCCGCCAGCAGCACGGTCGGAGTGACCCAGGCGCAGACTGCCCAGTTGCCCTGAACTTTGGCTTTGAGCGTCAGCAGCAGGAAGAAAAAGAAGACGGGCATGCCCAGACAGGCCAGAAATAGCGCTCGAGACTGTCCTGCGGATAGTGCCGTGCCAGTGGAACGCTGGGCTTTCAGCGCCGCGCGAAACGGCGAAATACCGATAGCAACGGTCGCAAGGAACAGGCCCGGACCAAGCAGAATAGCCTGAGAACCGAGGTAATCGCCCAATCGCTTTAGAGGCGCGTCGGAGGACTTGTGCGCCAGAAACAACAAGTGCCCAAACGTCCACCAGTGGTGCTGTAAGTTCCACCAGAACACGCCAGCATAGCTGAGCATCGTGAGGAGAAAAGCGATATACGGCTGAGGTCGGCGCAGCCAGTGGCGATGCTGAGGTGAGAGCAGCAAAAACAGGATGAGACAGGGCAGGACCAGCAGCATAGTATGCTTACTTAGGAAGCCGAGGCCTGTCGTCAATCCGGCCAGCAGCCAGGCTATGGTCTGATCGCGCTGCCTCTCCGCAAACAGAGCACGCTCCAGCGAGAGGGCTGTCAATGCCCAAAAGAAAACCAGTGGCGGGTCGTAGGTTGCGATGAGGCTTCCGACTTCGAACAGCGGCGTCAATCCAAGCAAAATCGCTGCGAGCATCCCGGCCAGAGGGGAGAACAGCCGCTTCGCGAGCGCCCATGCGCACACCAAGGTTCCCAGTGAACAGGCCATCACTCCGAACCGGACGCCAAATTCGGTCGTGCCGAATAGGGCGGTAGTCGCTCGAATCAGGTAAGCGATGAACGGCCCCTGATCGTAGTACCCGAGCGAGAGATGCCGTGACCAGTCCCAATAATACGCCTCGTCCGGCGCAAGCTCAATTGAGGATAGCTGGAGCAGCCGCAGGCACGTGCTGAGGATTAGGAACCACAAGGCGATCGAGTTCCAGCGGGATTGAGAGGCAAAACCTGGGGTTGGTGCGGTAGTCAGATCCATCTCACTCACGGACGAGCGATCTTACAGTGCGTCGTGTTCTTGATGCGGGACATGTCAAAGCTTTCCAGCCGCAACGGGCTTGACTGTCGCAGTGCTCTGGAAAATCCAAAAAATCAGTTCAAATCCAACAAATCCTGGTTCAGACAGTTCAATAAAGAGCCCATGAGGGAAAAGTCGCCCTCCAAACTCTTACTGGGTTGTATCGAACAGGCTGTCCGGAAGCTTCTGGTTGGTCTTTGGATCGCTTAAGGTGACTTCGGCCGCGATGGCCCCCTCGGCATTCCTGACCTCCAGACGGCCCGGCAACCAGACGCTTGGGGTCACTTCCTGCGGATCCAGATAGAGAAAAGTCGCCTTCAGCTTGCCGGTGCCGTCGAACCATTCGCGCTTTGAGGTAATGTGTGTCTTGTGGTCAATCCAAACTCTGTAGTGCGGCCCGGCCACTGCGGCCAGGTACTTGAGGTCGAAGACCGCAGTGCTCGCGCCCTGCAACATCTCGTTCTTCACGAACTCGGCCTGCATGAAACGCATCGTCTCCGGCACGACCAGCCCGCCATACTCCAAAAGGGACTGCCGCTTTCCGGGCGAATTCGCAAGATCCTCCGACTTCTTGATCTTGAACTTAGGGACAGAGTAGAATCGCACCGTTCCGTTCAATATCATGAGCGCGGTGCCCCGAGTTGCAGAGCGGCCCTCAAGACGTAGCTTGTCCGGGTGCTTGAACTGAAGGTTGAGATTGCGGACGGAGTAGGTCGTCTTGAAATCCGGGCTGATCTTCTCGAGTTCCAGCGGCTCATACTTCGTCACCTTGAGGGCGACCTCAAGGTCGTCCATTTTGGTGAAGAGCATCGTGATGTCGCGGGTCTCTCCGCCAGGAGCTCGACCTGGCTTTGGATCGTCCGCCGCCGTTCTGCTCCCGAAAATCCCGGTCATCCCAAGTGCCAGGAAGGGCAGGATAAGCCCCCGCTTAGTTCGATGCCCGCTGCTTCTCGGCGTTTGCCGTCCATGCATCTCGTTTTCTCCTGCTCTTCTCTCATGCCGTCGAGGGCCGAGATAGTAAGCCTAGCCTCCACTATCGGATGAGCTTCATATTGATGTAGTTATAGGTGCCTTCGGTGTCGGACGCGATGCCGCGCATGAGCGGCTCGCCCCTGTATCTCTCGCCGAGGCAGAGCGCCATCGTGGAGATGCGGACATTGTGCTTGTTCAATCTTTTGACGTACTCACGCAGCTGCGTGAAATCCTCGATGCCGAAGTTGGGCTCCCCATCCGACATGAGATATATCTGCGTCATTCCCTCATATGCCAGGGCGACATCCATAGCACCGGACATGTTCGTGCCGTCCGCCAGCCGCAGACGATCCACATAGTCCACCGCGCCCTGCACAATGTCGGGATCGGCGGGCAGCATGTCCGGGTAGAGGCGCTTCACGTCGCGGCTGAAGCTGACGATGCTAAACGTGTCGCCGGGCTTGAGGCCGAGCAGCGCTTCCTTCAATACTTCTTTCGCCTTGCCGATCTTGTTGCCGTCCCGCATGCTTCCGGAGACATCGAGGACATAGACGATACGTACGGCTCCCTGGCGGTCTGAGCGCGGCTTCGAGCCGAAGACTCCGCCCCGTTGAGCAGTTCCCCCTCCTGCACCGCCGCCATCCCCTGTTCCCCCCGCGCCTTTGCCCTTTCCGTTGAGCAGGCCAGCGACATCGCCGAAGGAGGGGGCGCCTTTGCCGTCCGTTCCGCTCGCAGAGCCGTTGCCGATGCCTGTGCCCTTGCCGCGTCCGTACCCGGTGGACGACTCACCGCCGGTTCCAGGCAGCTCAGAGCCCGTGCCGTGCCCCCCGCCTGGCGCGCGAGTGCCCGTCCCGCTTCCGGCTGCGTTGCCGATGCCCTGCCCGCTCTGATTGGAGAAGGAGCCGACCGCTACTTTGCCGTTTGGATTGGTTCCAATGCCCTTGCCGTGACCGAAGCCGACTCCGCCGCCGCTGCCTGCTCCAACGTTTCCGCCACTGCCCGGCCCCGCGCCGGGTTTGTCCTCGGCGATCAGCTCCTTCGCCAGAGGGTTATTTACAGAAAGAATCGAATTGCCGCCGCCACCGCCTATGGCTGGGGCGACCTTCGGGAGGTCTTTGCCGCCCTTGCCGCCGCCATTGTAGAGAACCTCCTCAGGCGGGGCTTCAGGGGTGGGCGCTCCGCCTTTGCCGCCGAAGACGTTTGCGGGCGAGGGCGTTCCGCCGCCGGATTGCGGGGTGTTCAGCGCGATGCGTGTGCGCGGCTGCGGAAGGGTCCGTGTGGCTTCCGGCGTCCCAAGAGGAGCAGGCTTCTCGTCTGGCTGCACCACGCTGCCTGCGGCGGTCGCGCCCAATTTGCGCGAGTTGTCCCTTGTTAATTTTGTCGCCGAATTAGTCGCGCCGCGAACCTTCATCGGTTGGAGAGTCGCTCTTTCGATCACAGGGGCTACGGGCTTGGGAGCAGGGCGGACAGCAGGCTTGAGCGGCGCTTTAGGAACCGCGGCCAACTTAGGTGCAGCCGCCTCTGGCTGCAGGGTGATAACGATTTCAGGCTGTACCACCCTCGCGGGTGTCAGGCCATAGGTCGGACTCGTCAGCAGCGCGCCCAAATGGACTAAGACCGAGACGAGACAAAAGGCGACCAGCCAATACCAGCGTTCGTTGCGCATAGCGTTTGCTCTTTCCGGAAGCTTCACGGAGATTGATGCTTGATGTAAGAACGATTGTACCCTCTTTACCTACGAGTCCTCTGGCGCGCATCGTTATCAATCGCTATTCAAGCGTTCCCCCTTACCTGCACGCGGGCACTTGCAATCAAAAAGAGCAGATGGCAAGCGGCAATAACACGGAGGACTCTGCTTTTATCAACTTGAATATATGTAAAGCACTTTCGCTCTTCACGCCGAATGATGGCGACATAGCCTCTCACTACACCGATTGTCGTGCCTCGATAGGTGATATTCCATGATCCTTGCCTGCCTGCGAGCGAGTACTCACGAGGCGCATGAGCGGCTCGAAGCTCGAATCGACATCCTCGAACAAGTGCGCTCACGGTCAGCATACCGAGCTTTGCTGGAGAGGTTTCATGGCTTCTATATTCCCATAGAGGTAGAACTGGCTGAAGCCGCCGCGCAGTGGCTTCCTGAGTTCGACTTCACGAGGCGCCGGAAGTCTCAGCTTCTTGAAAACGACCTCTGGCATCTCGGTGCCAGTGCGGAGGAGATCTCCCGGCTTCCCGTCTGCGGCGCCCTTCCCGCTGCCACGTCGGCCTCCGAGGCGCTGGGATGCCTCTATGTAATGGAAGGGGCAACGCTAGGAGGCAAAATTATCTCGCGGCATATCAAAGAGGCGCTCCATCTCGATGAAGGGAACGGAGCCGCTTTTTTCAACGGTTACGGAAGCGAGACTGGCGTCCTATGGCGAGCTTTTGGAGAGATGGTCGTCTGCCGTGCCCATGCCGGCGCAGAGCATGAGGCGATCCTGAAGAGCGCAGCGGAGACATTCAGGGCATTCGAAGCCTGGTTTTCCCAAGGAGACAATCCTCATGAATGAGACTAAAACCGGAAAAGAGACCCTTCCTGCCGAGGCCCTCTCCGGAGCAAATCTGGACTCGCAGGTGGATCTCACCAACTGCGACCGGGAGCCCATCCACCTCATCAGCCATATTCAGCCGAACGGAGCCCTGCTGGCGATGGATCCTCGTGACCTGACCATCGTTCAGGCCAGTGAGAACACGTCCGTGTTCTTCGGCATGGCCGCACGGGATCTGCTGGGCAGAGCGGCCGATAGCCTGTTTGCGCCGAAGTACGCGGAGGAGCTGCGCATAAGCATCTCGGAAGGCCGTCTCGGCTCCACTGGGATCCATCTCTTTACTGCCTTCGTCGCCGAAAAAGGGCCATACCATGTCATTGGTCACATCCATAGCGAGATGCTGATCCTCGAATTCGAGACATCGGAAGCCGAGAATGTCTCCTCAGACTACTCCTTACTTGAAAAATCGTTCTCCGGATTCGAAAGGACAGCGACGGCGCGTGATTTCGCGCAGGTCGTCTGCGAGGAGGTGCGCCGGATTAGTGGCTTTGACCGAGTGATGGTCTACAAATTTTTGGAGGACTTCAGCGGCAGCGTCATCGCGGAGGATCTCGCCCCCGAGCAGCACGGCCATCAGGAGCCCTTTCTTGGGTTGCGCTATCCGGCGACGGACATCCCCAAGCAGGCGCGGGCTCTCTTCGTCCTCAACACAACGCGCCTGATTCCTGATGCAGCCTATGTCCCATCGCCGATGATCTCCGCCGCCCAAACGACTGGTGGAATCCCGCTCGATCTGAGCTGCGCGTTCCTGCGCGGCGTCTCTGTGATGCACCTCGAATATCTTCTCAACATGGGTGTCCACGCCTCGATGTCGCTAGCCATTGTGAAAAACGGAGACCTGTGGGGCCTGATCTCCTGCCATCACTACGCTCCGCGGAGCGTAGCTCACGATGTGCGGACGGCCTGCCAGTTCCTGGCGCGCGCGGTGTCGCAGCAGATCATTGAGCGGGAGGCCAGTGAAGAGGCCGAGTACAGCCTGCGGATAGAGGAGATGCACCGGTCCCTTCTGGAGCACATGGCCGAGAAGAGCACATTGATGCCCGCACTCGCCGACTGCGACCCGAGCGTAAAGACGTTCTTCAGTTGCGGCGGCAGCGCCATTCTCTTAGACGGCAAGTGCCGACTGTTTGGAGACACCCCCAATGAAGCCCAGATTCGGACATTGGCCGACTGGCTCGTAGTAGAGCATCCGCAAGAGGTCTATGGCACATCTTCGCTCCCCGTCGAGTACGGCAAGGCCAGGGAGTTCAAAACAACGGGATGCGGTGTGCTCGCGCTTCAAATATCCTATGACGGAGGCTATCTCTTCTGGTTCAGGCCCGAAGTGGTTCAGACGGTCAATTGGGCGGGCAACCCTTCGAAGCCCACAAGCGGCCTGAAGGGGGATCGGCTCACGCCGCGGAAATCGTTCGCCCTCTGGCAGGAGACGGTGGAC
>JANXLO010000462.1 GCA_025355115.1 Chthonomonadaceae bacterium | reverse complement strand
TTTTCGGCGATGGCCGCGTAGAAGTCGCGGATCTGCGCGTCGTGGCCGCTCAGGCTGATGGCCCAGGGATCGGAGCCGCCGCCGTGCAGGGAGCCGCGATCTTCCAGGGTGTCGAGCAGATCCTTGCCGTCGAGGCCGAAGCGTACGACACGGGCGTCTTCCAGCGCCGCCGCGCCGCGGGTTCCGTAGATCTCCAGGCGGGTGGCGAGATCGGGCTGACAGCAGGTCGTCACTTCGATCGTGCCGCGCGCGCCGCTGACGAAACGCACGACCGCGAGCGCGAAATCTTCGGCTTCGATACGATGCGCAGCCGTCTCCAGATGCGCGTACTCGACCTCCGCCACCGGCCCGGCCATCCATACCATCTGATCGAGCGAGTGGATGCCCTGATTGGCAAGCGCGCCGCCGTCCAGTGCCCATGTTCCGCGCCAGGAGTCCTTGTCGTAGTAGCGTTGGGGGCGCCACCACTTCACGGAGATGCTGCACGATAGAATGCGTCCCATTTCCCCCGCACTTATGGCGGCCTGCACCTGCTGCGCGCCTCGGCTCATGCGTCGCTGGAAGATGCAAGTCAGCTTGACGTTGTGCGTGTCACAGGCGGCGATCAGCGCGTCCGCCTTCTCAATATCGATGTCGAGAGGCTTCTCGCACAGTACGTGAATGCCGCGCTCAGCCGCCGCGATTCCCTGCATGGCATGGAGGCCGGAGGGCGAGCAGATATGCACTGCGTGCGGGCGGGCCTCATCCAGATATTGCGCATAGTCCGTCCAGCAGGGAACGTGATGCTGTGCGCTCATCCGGCTTGCTCTCCCCTCCCGCTCGTCGCATACCCCGACCAGCGCGATGCCGGGAATCCTGGCGATGATATTGAGATGCTCGTTGCCCATCCCCCCGCACCCGACCAGCCCGACCCGCAGGGGCTCCGTCATCTGTCCTCCTTCGCCGCCCGATAACGTGATTGTCAGAAAAGGTCCCTAATTGATCACGACGTGTGAACACGCCGTGAGAACAGTATACTGCATCAGGCAGTTCGAGTCGCCTTTCCGCTGCTGTAGTCTAGCCGTCGATCGGCTTCAGGTTTGCGAGAATGGAGGCGCGTCGCGATTCCAGGAAGGGCGGAAGGACGACCTGCTCGCCGAGGGAGTTTGGATCCTCGTCGGCGGCGAAGCCAGGGCCATCCGTCGCGATCTCGAACAGAATGCCATTAGGCTCCCGGAAGTAGAGGCTGCGGAAATAGAAGCGATCCACCTCCCCGCTGTTCTGGATGTGCAGACTGTTCAGGTGCGCCGCCCAGGCGTGGTACTGCTCGTCCGTGGGAGTCCGGAAGGCGACATGGTGGACGCCGCCCGCGCCGGGATGTGCTGGAGGCAGATCGGGCTGGACCGCCACGTGAAGCTCCGCATGTGGCCCGCCGCCCTCCCCCATCTCGTAGGCGAAAACGGTATGCTTCGGGTTCTCAGGATGAGGGTACTCCCGGATGCGCCGCATGTTCATTACCTGCGTGAGGACTGTCTCCGAGCGCTTCAGCTCCGGCACGCTCATCATGATCGGGCCCAGGCCGCGAATCTGATGCTCGGCGGGCACGGGGCTTCTTTCCCATGGTTTCGCTGGGTCGCCAGCGCCGCCATCGTCGACGAGGGAGAGCCGCTGTCCCTCGAAGTCCTCGAAATCGAGGGTTAGACGACCGTCACGCTCGACGATCTCGCTCACCGACGCGGCTTTTTCTCGCAGTCGCGCCTCCCACCATGCCATCGTCGCCTGCCCCTGCACCCGCAGGGCGGTGCGGCAGATGCTATGAGTGCCTCGCCGCTCACGCGGCACCTTCCAGTCGAAGAACGTCATGTCCGTCCCCGGACTGCCGACCGCATCGGCGTAGAAAAGATGGTACGCGGAGACGTCATCCTGGTTGACGCTCCGCTTAACGAGGCGCATCCCAAGCACCTGCGTGTAGAAGCGATAGTTCTCCCGAATATCGGCGGAAACTGCCGTCAAGTGGTGTATTCCCGTCAGTTGCATACTGCTTTCCTTTCTGACGCTCATTCAGACAATCATAACATCCAACTCCCCAGTCCCATCACGGAAGGCTGCCGGGGTTAGCAATTTCGGGGGTAGCGATCAGTCGAAAGTCAGCACGATCGCTTCGTTGCGGGGCCAGACGAATCGAAAGCGGTCGCCGTTCCCTAAATCCGTTGCTTTGCGCTCGTCGCGGACGCTGCGAACAGGCTTCGCGAATTTCAGCGTGATGTTGACGGGACTGGCTTTCAGGCCAACCGCGTTGCCGCCGCCTGCCTCAGTGCCTGCCGTCTCGGGGTTGGAGCAGAGGAAAAGGATTTTTCTGCCATCGGGCCTGCGGAAATAGGTGATCTCGTACCCGAACTCCGCCTCGCCCGCGCCTTCGATCTCAACCCAACGGCGCAAGCCGACGTGCTTCATAAAGGTCTCGCGATGCGCGGCTGCGGCATGGCCCGCGACTCGGTAGGCGTTGTACCACTGCGGCGAGAGATTCATCAGTGCTGCCGTCCCTTTGCCCGCTCTGTTTACGCTTACGGTTGGCATGGTACGAACTGCCTTGTTGAATCCGCTCGGGTCTTTGAGGCAGGTGTTGCCATTGGTCAGGAAGTCCGTGTAGCTCTTCCAGCCGAAGTTCGCGTCCTGGTCTGTCTCGCACCAGAGTCTGGTTCCGAACACATCGCCTGCCTTCATGCCGGGATCGTGCTTCACTCCAAAGAGCTTGTCCAGTGCGCCGCCGCTCGCGCGGCCCCGTCCGTGCTGATCCCAGACGCCGGGCAGATAGTCGGCGATGACCGTGCCGCCGCCCTGCACGAATGCCTCGATGGCGCGGGCCTCCGCGTCCGAAAGGCAGAGGCAGGCGGGCAGGATGAGGGTCTTGTATTCCGATGGAATGCCGGTCTGCACGACGTCGATGTAGCTGAGGAAACTGTACTGCACCCCCGAGTCTCGCAGCATGTTCTCCCATGCCTGCCGCACCAGATGCGAGGCGCCCAGTCGATGATCCCCGTCCCGATTGACCCAGGTCTTGCCGTGCGCCTCTGCGTCCATGATCCAGCCGAGCTGAATGGAGGGATGGCTGTAGTAGAGGGCCACGCCGTCGTGCATCCACTCCGCGCCCTGCATCAGCGGGCCGATTTTTTTTCCTGCTGCCAGAAGGTGAGGCGCAACGGTCTCGTGCCAGGGGCGAGGCGTCTGGCCCTCGAACCAGTTCTCCACCCACCCGATATGTCCCCGGTTCCCATGCGCTAGATAGTACCAGATCTGCCAGATGTCGTCGTCGGAGGACTGGTGGAAGTGGCTGGTGACGGCGGGGATCGCGCTGCGGGAATTGAAGGAGCGAATGATGGCCTGGGAGGAGCCGAGGTTGTAGGCCTCGATGTACTGAATCTTGCGCATGAGCCGGCCGTAGTCGTAGCCGCCGAACGCGTTAGGGGCCTGCCCGCCGACGAAGCCGCATGGGGTCGCGGGATCAACCGTATTGGCGTACTCCACCAGATCGCCGAGGAAATTGCACCAGACGGAGTCATTGAATGTCCACTGATCCATAAGGGGACTGGCGTCGAATTCGCGCACCGACCAGTCGGCAAGATGCGGGCGAATAGCCTCGTAGGTGATCCACTCCCGACGTGCAGGTGCCGCGGCCGCGCCGTAGATCTCCCTCAGCCATGTCTTGAAGGCGGTTGGGTCGTCGGTCACGCACCACATCGTTGGGTGAACGAAGTGCCCCCAGGAAAGTTCGTCGTCGAGGGCGTAGGCGGCGCGAAAAGGGGAGGCTTTGACTTGAGACACATTGGCGAGGATAAGCTCGTTCAGCCTCTTTTTCAGCGCGGCGTTGACGGGCACCGTGCGGACGCCGTTGCCGTGCAGCTCCGCCAGATGCGGCTTCTGCTTCCCGCCATCCCACAAATGCAGGCTGCCCTTGCCCGCGGTGTGATCGACGTAGAAGCGCAGCCCATTGCGATTGATCCAGTCCAGTTTGCCGGGCGGGGAGTCGGGAGCGCCGCCGTTGCCGTCCAGAAACGCGCCGTTGTAGCCGTGCGCTCGGCTCCACTGCCCGGAGGCGTCCGTGTAGCCGATGTTCCACTGGTACGTCCAGGGCATGTAGATCCAGCCTGGATATGCTTTTTCGAGCCACGACTTCTCCTGCTTGACGCGCCGAAAGTCCCGCGACGTGCGAACATAGTATGCATATGCGTCAGTGCCGGGCGGAGGCGCTTGTGCTTCCAGCGCTTCGGAGGAGATCATCTCCAAGCTCGCCGCCAGAGCCGTGACTGACAGCCCTGCAACCAGCTCCCGTCGCCCCATCGCGCCATCGGAAGAGTGTTTTGGCTTATTCATAATTTTGCTCGCTTGAGGCCCCGACAACGACTGTAAGACCGGCGCGGTCATCGACGTTGAGATTGGGCTGATTGCTACTGAATTGGAGTGAGCCAGCGCTCGAACCAGGCGTACATGGCTCTATTGTGCTCGGCGGTGACGGTGTGGCCGGAATGCGCGGCGATTATCATCTGAAGATTGTCGGCTGCGTGGGTGCGGGCGTAGGCCTTCTCGATGACATTGAATGCCACCATCGTGCCTTCGAGGGGCGCGACAGGGTCGGTGTCGCCGCCGAGTATGAGGAGCGGGCGGGGGGCCATCGCTCCCAGAATGTCCTGGCAGTCCCAGCGGCTCGGTATGCCGGGCAGCCAGTGCTCCCAGGCCGTCGCCACGACTCTAGGAGTGACTGTCTGCTCTCCCATGTCCTTCACGACGGCATCGAATGCACCCTGAACGTTGCGCACACGCTGCACGTAGCCCTCGTGCTCAATCTGCCAACGCCAGGAGCAGACGGAGATACACGGGACCACCGCTTTGACGCGCGGGTCGGCGCTGACCATCCACGTCGTGTGCCCGCCGAGCGAAATACCCATCACACCTAGCCGGTTTCTGTCGACGTCGCGCCGCGTTTGAAGGTAGTCCAGCACACGCCAGGTGTCCCAGACAGTGTCCCATATGTAAGGATGCTCTCTGCCGGTGCGAAACGAGTCGATCATCGCCTGCGAAAGATTTCCTGCCCGATCGCCGTGATACCGCGCATCGAGTGCCACTCCGACGAATCCCCGCCTCGCGAACTCCTCGAGTGAGCCGGTGAAGCCCTCTTTGTTGCCGCCTAGCCCATGCAGACACACGACGGCCGGACGGCGCGAAGCGACCCCCGCTTTGCTCACTACCAGCAAGGGAACCCGCACCCCCGCCTCGCTCGCCACGGTGAGCTTTTCATAGAGTAGGCCATTTCGAGTCTCGGAGGAGACGAAGGCAGGCTTCAGAGGGACATGAGGACGCTCGAAGCTTTTTCGAAACTCCGTGAGAAGCTTCGAACCATGCGCCGCGTCTCGCCGAGCATCAGGGTGTGAGGCAGATTTCTGCGCACCATGCCGCGTGGATCTATATGACTGGACTTCCTGCGCATTCGGGAGAGCGTCGGCGAGGCATGGCGTCAATGCAGACATCAGATAGAGATACTGGCCCTTGCGCTTCACCATAATGTCGATCGGAGTCTCCGGCGCGGAGCTCACGACGGTCGCGGCATTCTCGATCGTCGGGCTGTTGAGGGCCGGGGCGAGCGACTGGATGCCGCGATTGATCGCGGTGACCTCCGCCAGCATCGCCGGATCGTCGAGGAGGGCGTGTTCGTTGAAAGCAGGCTTGAACTGGTGGACGAAGTAGATCAGTCCCTTCGAGCCGTGAATCAGGGACATCCAGACTTCGGCGCGCACCTGATGCGGCGTGGGCTTGCGGTCACTGCCGATCTGCGTGCATTCGATGCAGTTCCAGACGGGCTTGCGGCCCGCCGTCCACTTCGTCAGGCGATCCACGCCCTTCGGTACATACCAGAGAAAGTTCTCGCTGTCCGCTCTGTCAAGGCCGGTGACGGGGTAGACATCGAACGAGATCAGATCGCCTCCGCCGACATAGGTGGCATAGTCCTCAAGCTTCGCGCCTGCGCCTCGCCCGATCCACGCGTCGTTGGCGACTCCCTGCCCGAGATTCAGGAGTATGGGGCGGGTAGGGTCGGCGGCTCGAATCCGGGCGTAGTCGGCGACGATCCTGGAGGGAGGGACGCAGGGGCCGTAGCTCTGCTTTCCGGTAGCAGGGTCGGTGATGGCCTGAGCGTTGTCCGGCTCATCCCCATGCATCCACCCAATGATGCCCGGGTCCTCGCGATGCGCGAGCCCGACGGCGTTCTGCTCGCAGATGACGGGCATGTCGGCCGCCTTCAGAGCTTTAAGTTGCGCCTCGGTCGGCCCCTGCCACAGCGCGACATAGAAGTTGACGCCCGCCGCTTTGTACCGGGCGGCGTTCTCTGGGGACTGGAGCCAGACGCCGATAGGAAATGTGCTCTCCGCCTGGGAAGGCCCATGCGTCCACCGCGAGTAGGCGGACGGAGTCTCCTGCCCCCTCTGCCCGGACAGAGGTGCGCTCAGCATAAGCAGCCCGGCGAGCGCAGGCCACAGCATGGCCTTCGCGGATTGGATATTGCGCTTCGCCGAGGAGTGCTTCTTCGGCACGAAACTGGGATAGGACGTCATAATACTCTCCTCACAGAGGGCAGCCGCGTGTTGAAAACACCCGTCAAGAAAGTGCAAACGTCTTGCAGACGGAAATGCCCGGCTTGACTCCTCCCGATGACGGGTCTGTTGGGATAGTCCCTCACAATGGGGGCGTCTCTCGAAGGGTTTGGGCGGTCGCCTCGGCGTGGGTGTCGTTGATGAAGGCACCTGCGCCTGCCTCCGAGCCAGCCAGAAACTTCAGCTTGTCGGGGGTTCGGTAGGGCGGGTAAAACTCGATATGGAACCGATAGAACCCGTAGTCCCCGCCATCGCTGGGCCTCTGATGCATTAGCATTATGTAGGGCATCGAGCGATTCCAGAGGTTGTTGTACTTCTCCATCACAGTTTTAAGGATCTGCGACAGCGCCGTTCGCTCGCCGGCGTCGAACTCCGAGATCGCCGTCCGCTCTCCGCGCGCGATGATATGCACTTCGTATGGGTAGCGGGCATAGAATGGAACGACGGCCGCGAAATGCGCGTTCTGGCTCACAATGCGCCGCCCGTCCGCCATCTCCTGCGTCAGGATGTCGGCGAAGACGTTGCGGCCCGTCCGCTCGAAATACCGCCGCGCCGCGCCCATCTCCTTCGCGGGAATCGGGGGCACGAACGGAAAAGCGTAGATCTGGCCGTGCGGGTGCATAAGAGTCACCCCGATCTCCTTGCCTTTGTTCTCGAAAATGTAGACGTACTTGACGAAGTCGTGAGTGGAGAGCTCCTCGAACCGATCCGCCCAGACGTAGACGAGCTCCTCCACCTTGGCGAGCGGCAGGCGGGCAAGCTCCCCCTCCGCGTCGGGCGTGTAGCAGACCACCTCGCAGATCCCCTGCGCTGGCAGCACGGGCATCAGCTCCGTTCCCTGAACTGACGGGTCGAGGGGATGGCTGCGCAGGGAGGGGAATTTGTTCTCGAACACGGCGATCTCATACGACGGGGCCGGTATTTCTGTGGGAAAGCCGCCCAGCTGAGTTGGCGCCAGCGGATTGTATCCCGGCGGCGGGAAAAACGTCCGATCCTGCCGTTGCGTGGCCGTGATCACCCACTCCTCCAGGGTCGGGTTCCAGCGCAGTTCAGACATGTTCCGCGCTCGCTTTCCCCGCTGATTCGGCTGTCGGCTCACAATTGGCACCGACAGTGACTGCCTCAGCGGCTATCTCCTCAAACGCTTTCCGCTGCTCCTCCGACGCGCTCTCCGCGCTGTGATAGTAGACGAGATAGCGCCCGTCCTCCTTCAAAACCCGCTTCTTTTCCAGCCTCACTGCTTCCGTCCTCCGCGCTCAGCGTTCCTGCACTAAGCCTCTATTCTGCGCTCTCTTCGCCCCTTCCTGCCCGATTCATCAGCGACGCGGTTTTTCCACTTGACAACTTCGCGGATTAAGTGTATATTATTGCCGGTAGAGACATCGCTCCAAGCCAGTCTTCCCGGCTCGTTTCGGGTGTCATTCGGTGCCGTTTTCGATGCTTAGTCGACTGTCGAAGTCAACGGGGAAGTGGTGGAACGGCAGACACGCTAGCCTTAGGAGCTAGTGCCGCAAGGCGTCAGGGTTCAAATCCCTGCTTCCCCACCAGCCTTGAGCGTTCGTCACAAACCTCGAATATGCGGGAGTAGCTCAGTGGTAGAGCGCTACCTTGCCAAGGTAGATGTCGCGAGTCCGAATCTCGTCTCCCGCTTAAATAATCGCCTCTCATGCAACAGCATGAGAGGCGATTTAACATATGCCTGGTCCCGCGTGGATGCTTTCAACTGCAAAATTCGGTGGAAGTTCTAAATACCTACTACATGACTTAGATCGACAAGCGCGCTCTTGAATGCTCCAATCGATAGTGATTGAAACGGTGCAACATTATAGTTAGCCGTTTCTCAAAGCGAGGCAATATGGAAACCCCCTTGACATTTGTAAACTTATAAGTTACTATAGAGGTGTCTTCATGCCCGAGATCGAACTGATCTTTACTGGAACTATGTTCGCGCTTCACTGCATACTGAAGACAAAAGCCGATGTCATGCCTCAGCTTGACGAACTCCGCAAGTCAAACGAGGGTGATTACAAAAAAATTATCGCTCTCATCTCGTATGTGGCAACTGAGGGGCCGCCGCGCAACGAGCAAAAGTGCCGATCTAGTTCGTTCACCGGGCTTTTTGAATTGAAGGCGGGTTCCTATCGCATACCCTTCTTCTATCATCCTGACATTCCGCACACGATTATTTTGACTCATCTGTTCAAAAAATGTCCTCCCAAGGAGCAGAGCAGAGAGTTGAAATATGCCGACGACCTTCATCGTCAGTTTCTTCCGCACCGGGCGTGATGTCTTCACGATTCCCAAGTGTGCCAGGAATTGAAACTGACACTCAAGGACAAACTTCATGACACTTCAAGAGCAGTTCAGCAGAGATCTCGATACCCTTAAGTCCGACCCAGCGTTTATGACGGAGCAGCTGATTCTCGTCATCACAGAGAAGATTTGCGGGATCATGGCCGCGCAGGGCATCAATCGTGCGGAGTTGGCTGAGCGCATGGGAGTCAAGCCTCAATTCATCACCCGGATACTCAACGGAAATCCGAATATGACTCTAATGACTCTGATGAGGATTTCCGCTGCCATCGACGCGAAAGTCGAGTTCCAACTTACGCACAAAAAGAGTGTTCGGCAACGAAACGTGCTGAAAATATCCGATCCGCAATATTCAGCCTCAGAGTGGAATGGCGCTGGCTCGGAGGAATCCGCAAAGGGGGGCGGAGAATCTAAACTCTTCATTCAAACGAGATTCTCGGTACAGGAGGAACTCCTTGTTCTCTCCATTGCGGCTTGACAAAACCTGGCTTGAAGAGCTTGTCATCGAAGCCATTGGTCTGGACGCGGTCAAATCAGGCTCGGCACAGGGCTTCAATTTTTCGATCGACTATGATCTTCTTGAACATCAGGCGCATCCCGCTTTTCGCGTGAAACTGATGGTGGAGATGACTGCGGACGAGAAGAGCGAATATTCCGGCTTCCGTCGCATTCGGATCGTTCTTTGGGGGCAATTTACGTTCGAAGCAGGCGCATCGGAGGAGTTTCGTCGGCAGGCAACTCCGCTCAATCAGCTCGCTATCCTATACGGCATAGCGCGCGGAGTCGTAGCCAACTCCACAGGGCTGATGCCCGGCGGAGCAGTCTTGCTCCCCGTCACGGACTTCCATGCGATCGTCAAAGAGAAGAACCGATTGGAGGCAGAGACGGAAGCAGTTCCCAACAAGCGCAAACGCGCTTCAAAACGGCCTGTCCCTTCCCCTGATCTCCAGTTGTGATTGAATCAAGGATAAGCGGTTGTGTTTGCATGCTGCTGCATACGCACAGGCACATGCTTGGTCACACGCAGATGAAACAGACTTCCCGTTACGTTGCACTCGCTCAAGCCGACATCGAGAACCAGCATCGCCAGTATGCTCCCGGCGACAAAATGAAAACCAAAGGCTGATACACAAGAAGCAGTCAAGCTTCCCGTTCTTCTTCCTCCACAATGCCCGCTCTGAGTGGATACCTAGCGTTTGCTCTTCCAGTCAAGCCAGCGTTGTTTCTGCCGAAGCAGAAGGCGGCTCGCCCGTAGGGGTCTGACAATCATTGGAACGAAAACATACGCTAAGGAACCTCGCTTATTGTAAGATGAGCGGACGCAGTTGACCGCGTGCCACGTGCTCTGCCAGTGCAAAGAGGCAGCGTCCCAGGGAGTTAATGTGGTCATGTCCCAGAGGAGACAGGCGGGCCAGGTCCTCTGGAGGGATGACAGCGCTGCCGACACACAGATGGTTGACGGTCGCCTCCATGTAAAGCGTGTTCCGTCGCAAGATCGCGTTCACCACAAACCCCAACGCGCCCAATTGATCCTCCTGTCCCTTCCGGTACCGCTGGCGTAATTCTTCCGTCGACCGTGAAGCACTTCGCGAGCAAGAGCGTGGCGCCCCTCATGCCGGTTCAACTGTACCAGTATCCGCCGAGGGTAAGCTTCATGGTCGATATAAGGCAGATACACCGTCTTGGTGACCCTACCCAATTCCTCCAGCGCACGCGCCATTTTAACGCCTGCTAACTGCTGCAACCTTTCCGAACCACAGGCAAAATGAACAGAGTGGAGCGCAGGATTGGGCCGAGTGGGACCGAAGATCAGGAGGTTGGCAAATTGAGGACGCCCTTCGGGATTCTGTGGAGGCCGGAAGGGCGCGGGGAGGGCAGGGATGGATTTCTCAGGAACGGTCCTGCGACTTAGGCTACCGTTCGTCTACGGCGGCGGAGAAGAAAGATTCCACGGAAGAGACCCAGGCCGACCAAAAGGCCTAGGGTTCCGGGTTCGGGAGTTGTCGCGCTGAAGGTAGTCTGCGGATCGAACGCGAGAAAGGTATGACCGCCCGATCCTGAGGTTGCGAAAAGCGACCCGACGCCGGCCGGTGTAAACGCCTCGATGTTGCTGTTGCCGAGGTTTGCCGCGTAGAGGGTGCCGGCATTGTCGAAGGCGAGGCCATAGGGGTTGTTTAGGTCGGTGCTTCCGAAGAACGATGCGGCCCCCGCCGTCGTGATCTTTGAGATGTTGTTAGTGCCGTGGTTGGCGGCAAAGAGATTGCCCTGGCTATCGAAGGCCAGTCCCTGAGGATTCGATAGTCCGCTGGAAGTGAAAACGGAGCCGGAGCCGCCCGGTGTGAACTTAACGATGGTGCTGTTGCCGAAATTGGCGGCATACAGGTCACCGTTGCTGCCGAATGCCAGGCCGTACGGTTGATTCAAGCCGGTATTGGCGAAGAGAGAGCTTACGCCGCCCGGGTTGATCTTGACGATCGTGTTGTCGCCGATGTTGGAGACAAAAAGGTTATCCGAAGCGTCGAACGCCAGTCCCACCGGCAGGTTCAGACCGGTCGCGAAGACGGTGCCGACACCGGCGGGCGTGAACTTCTCGATCGTCGTGCCGTTGTTAGCCCCATAGTTGGCCGCATAGAGGTTGCCGAGGCTGTCGAAGGCCAGCCCGACCGGGCCGGTCACGCCGGTGTTGGTGAAGATCGATTCGACGCCGCCTGGCGTAAACTTCTCGATCGCGTTGTTGTAGTAGTTCGCCGCATAGAGCGTCTGATCGGCGTGGGATGGCGCGGTGAGGGCGAGGCCGATGACAGCGAGGCCAAGCGAAGCATAGGTTTGAAATGTGGGGCGAGCCAAGCCTCGAATGCGTAGGGAACGATGCATCATGGTAGGTATCCTTTGTCCTCTCGTGTGTCGTCGGCGGAGAGCCGGACGACCTTTGATGTGGATTAAAATGCACTCGATCCGGTTTAGCGAGCGGGATCTTGTTACAGCGGATCATCGTGTTCAGCAGAGCCAAGGCAACGTGCCGCAATCGATTTTGCAGTAACGCTTACTCGGAAGATGGTCTGTTCTGCTCCGGTAAACTCCTATCGCAGGGAAGCGCATGTTAACAGACGAAGAGTTCATCAGAGAATATGCTGAATCGTCCCGGCCGAGCGGAGAAGTTGCACATCGCTGTCAAGATCGCTCTTAGTTATACTGCTATATGCCTGTTCGCCGTTATCATCTACCTTCCTCTCGAGTTTCCGAGGCCGCGGTCACGATCATCAAAAATTTTGGTGAAGCTTAGAAATGTCCGCGCATACTTGCAAGTATGCGCGGACATTGGGAGGCAAAAGCCACTGTCGAAAACGGTGCGAGGTGAGATGCGAAGCGACATGGAGACGCAGAACGGCGAAAAAATGACGGGTTTTAAGTCCCATATCCGTTGGTGCTCTTACGCGAAGAGCGCTTCCAGGGCGTGGGTCTGGGCGGACTTGTACTGCTCATTGTAGAGGTTTTGGTAGACGCCGGGACGGGCGACTAGCTCGGCGTGGGTGCCGACGTCCACGATGCGGCCTGCGTCCAGCACGACGATTCGGTCCGCGCTCATGATGGTGGAGAGGCGGTGCGCGATGACGAAGCTCGTCCGGCCTCCCATCAGGCGCTCCAGAGCCGCCTGCACGTTGGCCTCCGTCTTGCTGTCCAGGGCGGAGGTTGCGTCGTCCAGGATGAGGATTTTGGGGTCGGTGAGCGCGGCGCGGGCGATGCTCATGCGCTGTTTTTGGCCGACCGAGAGCTTGATGCCGTCCTCGCCGATCTTGGTGTCGTAGCCCTGCGGCAGGTTGAGGATGAACTCGTGCAGGTCGGCGTACTTCGCGGCGCGCAGAATCTGGGCGTCGGTGGCATCGTGCGCGCCGTACCGGATGTTCTCGCGCAGCGTGACCGAGAAGAGCAGGCTCTCCTGGCTGACGTAGCCGAGCGAGCCGCGCAGCGTCGAGAGCTTGACCTTCCGCAGATCGATGC
>JANXLO010000442.1 GCA_025355115.1 Chthonomonadaceae bacterium | reverse complement strand
ATGCTTGAATTCATGCGAGCAAGATAATTCATTTCTCTGCTCGCTTTTTTTTGTTCATTCAATAGTGAGGTCTCAAAACGATGTCGATCAAGATTTTTTGCTGTTTTACTCTTCATCCATTCTGGCCAAGACTTCGCGCCGGAGCATTGGATTTCTGCCGCGAACGATTGAGTTTTTTGTTATCCAGTCTACATTTCTGCCGGTCAGAGCGGCAATTTCATCCGCTTCCGGCATATACCTCCATGCCTCCCACTGTTTATCCTTATGGTAAGTGACCAAAAAATCCAAGTCACTGTCCGGGCCAAAGTCAGATCGAAGTATCGAGCCGAAAAGTGCCAATTCTGAGATTTGCCAACGGCGGCAGAAATCGGATAATATGGGCTCGGGTATCTCAATGCCATGACGCTGCATTTTGCAATGGCCTTTCTGCCCTTGTCGGAACACCTTGCTCATTGTACAGGAAAAGCTGCGCATTTACAGACATCCTCGACCGTTTAAGAGCGGATTAAGTCACCAGCAAACTCTAAGAGGAAAGTGACGTGCGAGCCATCTATTGCGGCATACTGAGCTTGGACCGCCTTACACACAAAGGAATGTTAGAAGACTGAGTACGTACGCGCATTCGTAAGCCCCGCACAGTCCGGATGCATTCTTAGAGTTGTGCGGGACTTTGCTGTTAGATTTTCACCGGTTGCTGGCTGCGGTGTCCATGTTCTGGCTCGCCAAAACTACTTGCCGAAGGCGGTTTTTAATCCTGTTGCCATGAATTGCTGGGCTTCCTTGGCTTTGTCCACGACTGCGGACATGCCGAAGAACTCGTGCGTGACACCCTCGTAGTTCATGTAGCGAACGTTGATGCCAGCCTTTTTGAGATGCGCGGCGTACGCTTGGCCCTCGCTGCGAAGCGGGTCGATCTGCGCGGTTACGACAGTGGCAGGCGGCAGGCCAGAGACGTCGGCTGCCACCAGGTTTAGCAGCGGGCTCTTCGCATCGGAGGGCTCTTTAAGCGTGTGCTTGACGAACCAGGCCATCATCGCTTTGTTGAGCGGCTTAGCCTTGGCGTTTTCAGCCATAGACGGCCACGCAAGCGTTCCGCTTGCCACGGGATAGACGAGGCCTTGGTAGACAGGCATCATGCCCTTGCGCATCTTCGCCATAAGGCAGACGGCGGAGGCCATGTTGCCGCCAGCGCTCTCGCCGACCACAGCAACCCGAGTAGGATCTCCGCTCATCGTGCCGGCGTTCTTCATCACGTACTGCAGGGCGGCATAGGCGTCCTCGTGCGCGGCGGGAAATTTATGCTCCGGGGCCTTTCGGTACTCGACCGCGACGACCATTGCGTTGGTGAGGTTCACCAGTGCGCGTGGGGTGGCGTCGTAGGTGTCTATATTGGCGATCACCCAGCCACCGCCGTGGTAATAGACTATGACGGGAAAAGGGCCGTTGCCGTTGGGCGAGTACACCCGGACAGGAATGCTTCCGGACGGGCCAGGAATCGCGGTGTCCATCACTTTACCCACGGGCTCCGGGTCGGTGCTCTTGCCCTGTTTGGCAAGCAACGCTTTAACAGCGTCGGCCGGACTCGGCTGCTTGCGTGCCTCCTGCGGGGACAGCTTCTCTATCGGCTTGCCATGCAACGCTCCCAGTTGATCCAGAACGGCCTTCATCTGGGCGTCTGGCTTTCCCATCGTCTGCGCTCCAGCGAGCGAGATTGCGAATGCGCCAAAGAGTAGCGCGTACATCGGGGTACGAACTTTAAGCATCGGGTTCCTACTTTCTTGACATCTGAGTTGAACGTATCAGTGTAGAATGACGAATAAGGAAACCAGACTGTTCCGGCATCGGCAGTGCTAAAAGCAATTGCGATCTGTGGAGTCAAGTCAAGTCGCCACCGATTGCCTGCTTGCGTAGCCGAGCATCGACCGCGTCGAGTTCTAGCCTTTCAGCGGCAGCTTCGTGCGAAATTTGCCTGACGCTCGCGTTTCTTCACCGATCACTATCCATGAAATTCCGAACAGAAGTGGGCACGACGGCAGTCTCATTCTTCAGGTGAGGTTGCCGCCGGCCGGCAGAGATAATGTGGAGGAGGGACAGATGAATCGAGGCATCTACGCTAAGGCGGGAACGATTCTGGTGAAGGATTTCGGCGATCCGGAACTCCAACCCTGTCAGGTGCGCGTGCAGACCGAGTTCGCGTCGGTAAAGCATGGCACGGAATTCGCGCTGCTTCGGGGCAAGTCACCTTTCGAGGGGCGTCGCTTCGATGGGAAATGGCGGCTCTTCGTCCCGCTCGATGTGGATGAACCCAAATCCGGGAGGTTTCTCGGCAACATAGCGGTAGGGCGTGTGCTCGAAACGGGGAGCGCATCGACCAAGTTCGCACCGGGAACCAGTGTGTATGGCTATTCCAGCGCGGTCGAACGAGCGGTATTCGCGGAGGACGACTTGTTCGCGCTGGGAGATTCGGTCAGTTCAGAGGACGCGGTATGCCTCGACCCGGGAGTAGTCGCTCTGACGGCTCTGCGGGACGCTCGGGTCGCGCTGGGAGATAGCGTGATCGTCTTCGGCCTCGGAGCGATTGGGCTGCTTCTAGTGCAGATGCTGCGCATCGCGGGGTGCGCGCATATTCTCGCTGTGGATCCCATAGCGAAGCGGCGGAGGCTCGCGGAGACGTTCGGAGCAACGCACACCTTTAATCCGACGCAGATCGATGCGGCTAT
Organism: Chthonomonadaceae bacterium; assembly: GCA_025355115.1. Classification (GTDB taxonomy): domain Bacteria; phylum Armatimonadota; class Chthonomonadetes; order Chthonomonadales; family Chthonomonadaceae; genus JANXLO01. The sequence continues at coordinate 4,143 of JANXLO010000442.1, read as the reverse complement.
CGAGACACGCCGGGTGCTCTCTGCCGGGGCCGATATCGCCATCGAGGCCAGCGGGAGCTATCGCGCTCTAGCTGATGCCATCCGCTCAGTTCGCATGTGCGCCCGCGTCGTCACGCTCGGCTACTATCAGGGGCGCGACTCTCAACTCGAACTCGGCGCAGAGTGGTTCCACAATCGACTCGAACTGATTTGCAGTATGCCGCACTGGGGCAATCCTTCACGGGAGTATCCGCTATGGGACGAGAAGCGCGTCATCGCGACGGTGCAGCGGATGTTTCGTGGCGACCAGTTGAGTTCGAAGGGCATTCTCGATCCTATCGTTCCCTTCGAGACGGCGGCAGCGACATTGCTGGAGATTGCAGAGAGTCCGGGCGAGGCGATAAAGATGGGCATTCGGTTTCCGTAGTCTCCGTTCCCTGCCGCGCAGAAGGCTGGTTGCAAGACGCGAACCGGGGTGAAGAGAGGGGAGGAGATTGCCGCGTCGCCATGGAAATGCACTCCGATACAGGCGGTTCTCTGCGCTCGCTCTCCTGGAGCCCAGCCGACCCGCCTACTCTTGCGTGGAGCGGCTCAATGAACGACACAGATCAGAACTCACCAGAGGGCATTCTGCCCTTCCTCATCTCGAACGACGCGACGGACGACCCGAACAAGCTTCGCGAGCGGATGCGGCGGGATGGCTATCTGTTTTTTCGGGGCTTGATCTCGGCGGCTGATATTCGGCGGACACGGGCGGAAATTCTAGCCCTATGCGCGGGGGCAGGTTGGCTGGCGCCGGGCACGGAGCCTAACGAGGGCATCGCCGCGCCTGGCATTGCGTCGACGGAGCCTCAGCCGGACTACATGGCCGTGTATAATCCGCTGCTCCGCGGCGAAGCGTTCAATGCGCTGGCGCACGACTCGGGACTGCTGAACGTTCTTGAAGGCCTATTCGGAGAGGCGCCGTTGCCTCATGCCCGCAACATTGCCCGTATTATCTTTCCGCAGAACACACTGCACACCACGCCTTCGCATCAGGACTACCTGCACATTCAAGGGACGGAGGAGACGTACACCGCCTGGATTCCGCTGGGCGACTGCCCGCGCTCGCTCGGCAGCCTGGTCGTCATGCCCGGCTCTCACCACTCGGGCGTCTACTCCGTGCAAAAGGCGCATGGCGCGGGCGGCGTTGGGATTGACACCGACGCGCTGCCGTTCCCCTGGGCGGGAGGCGACTTCGCCGAGGGGGACGCCTTGCTCTTTAACAGCCTCACAATCCACAAGGCGTTGCCAAATCTCACTCCTGATCGGCTTCGGCTCTCCGTGGATTTCCGCTATCAGCCGCTCTCGCATCCCATCGCGCCATCGTCGCTCGAACCTCACCACCAACAGCAGACCTGGGAGGAGATCTATGCCGACTGGAAAAGCGATCTCTTCAAATACTACTGGCGAGACCTGCCACTGACCTACGCGGGCAGCGATCCCCGCGTGACCGCCGTTCGTGAGGCCGCGTTGAGCTCGCCTCGAACTGAAGGAGAGACGACATGAAGATTGGCATCAACCGCTGGACGATACCGCCGCACCTCACGCTGATGGAGAGCTTCGAGATGGCGAAGCGGGCCGGATTCGACAGCATCGAGATCAACATCGCAGAGGACGGTGAGCTGCGCACCGACAGCACAGAGGCCGAGGTCAAGGCCATCGTCGCTTCGGCGGAGCGCGTCGGCATCACGCTCTCCAGTCTCTCCACGGGGCTCGGCTGGCGCTACCCGATCACCTCCGCTGACGAGACTGTGCGCAGCAAAGGGCTCGATATCATCCGCAGATCGCTCGAGGTCGCTGTCTGGATGGGGGTGGACACCATACTGATCGTGCCAGGAGTGGTCAATGCCGACACTCCGTACGATGTGGCCTACGAGCGGGCGCAGGAGGGGATTAGATCGATCGTGGCGGATGCGGAGGCGCACAAGGTTGCGGTCGGCGTTGAGAACGTCTGGAACAAGTTCCTGCTCTCCCCTCTGGAGTTCGCGCGGTTCCTGGATGAGATCGGCAGCGCGTACGTAGGGGCCTATTTCGACGCTGGCAACGTGCTCCTCTACGGCTACCCGGAGCAGTGGATACGGATACTGGGCAGCCGCATAAAGAAGGTGCATGTCAAGGATTTCAAGTCAAACATTGGCAATATGAGCGGCTTCTGCAACCCGTTGCAGGGTGATGTGCCGTGGGCGCGCGTGAGGGCCGCACTCGAGGAGATCGGGTACGACGAGTATATCACCGCCGAGGTCGACGGCTACAAGGGGCATCCCGAGGTCGGACTGAAGCATATCGCCGAATCCCTTCGTACCGTGTTTAGCGGTTAGGGAGGGGCGACGTGTGCCTTGGCGTACTGGGGATTGTCGCGCAACGTGAATAGTCCCAGTACGAAGGAGACCGTCAGCATCACGGCGCACCCCAGGAACGGTGTGCCGTGCGCCGGGATGGACAGACCCAGGAGGTTGAACGCGCCCCATTTGTCCAGAAAGCTGCTCAACACCACCCCGATCAAGGCGCCTATGCCTTGCGCCGTTCCAACGGCTCCGACGACCGCGCCGCGCTGTTTCGAGTCGCATTCCGTCGTGATCAGAGCCATCCAGGCCGGAAAGGCGATCGCGGATCCGATCCCAAGCAGCGAGCCCATCAGCAGCAGGGACCATTTATGCGAGACCAGAATCAGCAGCCAGAACGAGAGGGTACAGATGCCGATGCCGATCTGGACGGCGCGCGCCTTGCCGATCTTATCGCCTAACCGACCCACAGGTATCGCGAGTGAGGCGACGACCAGCGCGGGGCCGATCATCAACAGTCCGAAATCGCGTTCGGTAAGATGGAAATGCTCCAGGGTGAACAGCTTAAAGTAGGGTATCACTAGTCCGACGCCCAGGAATGTTATGAGCGTCATCAACAAGGTCATTGGCATGCGGCCCAGCATGGTGAGAAACTTTTTGCCGTTGAAGCCCCCTTCGCCCGTACGCTCGTGCCCGGTCTCCCCAGTCGTCCGCTGGGGCGCTGTGGGAGGAGAGTTCGGCAGCATCACGTAGGCCACAAAGGCCGTGACCGCGAACATGACCGCCGCCAGATAGAACGACGCTTCCTTGGAGTGCGCGAAGGCCATCTCTCTGGAAAGCCCGAAGGTAGTTCGGAGGTAGTGATCGGCGAGAAAATTGACTTCGCCTCCCAACGCCGGACCCAGCGCGATCCCCACCAGATAGGCCAGATTGAAGAGGCTCATGGCGCCGGCGCGCTTGTTCTCCGGCACATGATCCCCGATAAGGCTGAAGGCGGCGGGCCAGAGGGCAGCCGCTCCCACGCCATCGAGGATACGCAAGAAGACCAGCACATAGCCATTGGCGACATGGGGAGTCAAAAGCGCGGTGACCACTGAAACGAGCGGCCCGACCACCATGAGGATTTTGCGTCCGTACCGGTCGCCCAGGATCCCCATCGGGGATTTGAGCAGACCCTCCATCGCGATAAAGACCAGCGAGCAGATGGCGATCCAGCTTCGGTCTATCTTTATCCCGAACTGAATATAGACGGGCATGGCCGACATGTTGACGGTGGTGTAGGAGAGTTCGGCAAAGGCCGCGACCAGAACGATCGCGGTGAGCAGGCGGCGAAGATTGACGCCTCCGGACTTGGGAGCTTCCACAACCTCCTGCTCGGTGGGAGCAGGCAGTGGATCCGGAGGGGTTTTACTGGTTTCCAGATTCAAGAAGATTCCTCAGCAGCAACATTGACTATGAGAATAGGGCGTCGAGCACGGTCCCGCCTAACATTACATAACGCAATCAGAGGCTGATTCGTTTCGAGAGGCGCCGCCTCAAACAGGGCGACGCCTTCATGCTCCGACTAGTTTACCCTATTCGAACCTCTTTCCCTTCTTCGGATGACTTGTAGATCGCATCCATGATCTGCGCGACCATCAGGCCGTGTTCCCCGGTGACGAGCGGCTCCTTTCCGTCTCGAACGCACTCCACGAAGGCCTTCATCTCCGCGTAGTGTGTGTTCAGGTTGTTTCCGCCGGGTATTTTTGGCTCGTACGAGACGACGGTGCGATGCTTCTCCTGGGTGAGGGAGAGCGGATAGGCTTCCGCGCCGCCGTCGGTACCGAGCAGGGTGACATTC
>JANXLO010000440.1 GCA_025355115.1 Chthonomonadaceae bacterium | reverse complement strand
CTCGACCAGCAGCTCTGCCGTGCTCGCTCCTCTCTCTGCTCCAGACCCCTCCAGCCGCAGCGCAGGGCACCGGAGGAGGCAGCCTAATCACCTACGTCATCTGGTGCAAAGATTTCACCGCGAGCCCGCCTGCAGAGACGGCCGCGCGAGGCGGAGTAGTCGGAAGGCCGTCCTGGATCCACCTCAGTTTTCGGCCCCCTACTCTTGCGCCCACACAGTTCTGCGCCAGCGCGAGTTTCAAGCCTGACGGTCACGGAGCAGGCCGGACATCTGCCTCCGGTCGCAATCGACGGAGGGTATCTCAGCTCGATGGATTTTTGGTCTGCCCTTTGCGGCGACCCCGATCCAAGTCTTCCCGGCTCGCCCCCCGTGTTCCACATCGAGTACCCTTGGCCCTCCTCCCTTCAGCACAATGGCCCGTACGACATCGCCGTCACAGTGGACTACGAAATGGTCTCGTTCGACTTCCTCACTCTCAGCTTTCAAACGGAGATCCTGCACGCATCCGACCAGATGACGATCGATCTCGAAAACATGATCCTCACCCCCATTCAGCCCGCCAATCCGGACGTCGCCAAGTGGGATCCCGACGCCTCGCAGGCCCCCGTGCCCTTCACCGCGGCGATCACATCCGCCTATCGCGACATCAAGACGGTCACTTTGCGCATCTATGATTCCGCGCAGAACCTCATGAAGACGTTCCAGCAGTCCCTTCCCATCGGCCCCTCGACATCGGTCTCCTTCCAGTGGGACGGGTCGATGGACACGCCTTTTCTCTTCGGGTCTCCCGTCTTCCTCGCCCCGAAGGGGATCTATCTGTTCCAGTGGGATGTCGGAGGAGTCAACATCGACACTTCCGTGGATTCGGACGCGGAAAAGTCCGCCTTCCTGCATGTATCCACTACCGGAATCGCGGACGAGGTATCCGATGATGGTGCAATGGCGGTCTACAACGTAAGCTACCGGCTTGACGATTCTAATGGCAAGCCTGCGCTCGCGGGCAAAATCGATGTCTACGATCCAAGCCTGCAAATCGTCTTTTCCCGCCCGTTTGCTCAGAATGAGCTTGCTCTCGGTGAGCATGGAGTAAGGATGGAGATGCCGTCCCCGAAGTACGGGGTATTCCGATTTTTGGTGACGGCTCAAGATCATGACGACGTGGCGGACAAAGGACATCGCAATCGCTATGCCCTCCAGCATAATCAGCAGAACTTGGACAAATACCAGGTGGCGTTCGCGCACGAGGCTATGCATGATGAGCCCAGGGATTTCAAAACGACGATGTCAAACATGGGGTTCCATGCAATCGCTTGGGCCGCGTATGACCTGGACGACTGGTACTATCAGGAGGACACTGTCAGCGTCAAACGGATGCGCGGTGCGCTCACCTACGTCATTGGGGGAGTAAAGCCGCTCAAAGTGGCGATGTTCGGAGGCCATGGCGATCCGGAAGGGATGGCAATTATCGTGAAGGGCGCCCAAATGGGCAATCCCCTTGGCGATTGCCGTCTTCTGGTGACCACAAAGGCATACCATGCAAACCCTCAGAGCATGATGAACATCAACGGGGTAGTGCAAGCAATCCAGCCTCTTTCAGGCCTCGACTTGAACACTGTCGCGCCTCTCGGGCCGGACAACCTCTCGCTGCCAACCGCGCTCTCAAATCTCGATCTAGTCCTTCTTGTGGCTTGTTATCAAGGCACGACGGGAACTGGGCTATGCAATGAATTTCTGGCATTGGGCGCAAAATGCGTCGTGCGTATCGGCGCCAACGCATCAGAACTCAAATGTGAAGAGCTGTTCCTGACAGCACTATACTCGAACTCAAAAAAGAAGAGCACGACTATTGCACAAGCGGTCGCTACAGCACTAAAGTCAGCACGGGATATCATCAATAATCCGTCAATTCTAGTAAACTATGGGCCGGACGGGATCGAAGCGGTTGCCGAAGGGCCAGGCAAAAACGTGGTTTTCAGATAACGAGATTTGCAGGAGAGGAGCGGCGCGATGATGAGCACATGGAGATTATGTGCGGGTATGCTGATTTTGCTCTGCGCGTGCAGGCTCGCCTCAGGCCAAGGATACATCTGGATAGCCTTGACGCCGGAGGAGGCGATCCAGTCGGTGCGCGCCTTCGAGGGCAACCCCCTGTTGGCGTTGACGATGACGGATCTCCCCGATCCCATGCCGTCCAACAACCACACATCCTCGCAGGAATGCTACATCCTGGAATCGAATGGCTACACATACTTCGCAGGCAAGTACTCCGCGTCGCGAATGTCTCGCTTTGACAAGAGTTTTGATGACTATGAAACCTACTACGGGCAGCCCTACGACACGGCGGCTCTCGCGGCGCAGGTGAGGCCGGTGGGCGAGCTGCTCGCGATCGCGACCGCCTTCATGAATGCGCACTACGCTCATCCTGCCATCCTGAACGGCATCGAGACCATGCCCCGCACCGGCGCACTAATTTCAGGGCAGGCGACGACGTTCGTGAAGTCCTACGAGTTCACCTTCTTCCAATCCCTGGCGGGAGGCGCGCGCGGGCCATCCGCTTGCACGGTCGAGGTCGACGCCATCCGGGGAAAGATCGTCAGCTACTTCTCCCACTACTACCCAGTGCTCATCTCGGTCGTCCCTCAGCTGACGCCGGAGCAGGCGGTGAATGCGTTCTTCGCCCAGCTCAACGTCGCGCAGGGACAGCCGACGGCGCTGAGGATGCTTGGAGTGTCGCGGCCAGACGCCCTGGGGGTGGAGACGCTCTACTATGGCTTCGACTTCGACGGCATGATGCCCGGCGACAGGGGAGTGAGCCACTACATCGGCAGCGTGGATGCGAACACGGGGGAGCCCCTGTCCTACGGCATAATCCACGGGACGAACGACGCCAAGCCTAAGCCCGGCTTCCTGAACTGGAGGCGCGCTCCGGCGACGGCCCCGAGGCAGGTCTACAAAACCTGTTTGCTGAGGCAGAATGGCATCGACGTCAAGCCCGCCTACACCCCGCTGATGATCGAGGGGGAGCCCTGCCTCTACGTCGGCTATCTCTGCGCAGGGTGGGCGGGGGTGAGGATGACCTACGATGCGTCGACGAGGACGGTCTCTCTGACGGGCGGCAATCGGTCCGTCGCCCTGCGCGCCCTGTCGGTCGGCTGGCTTCTGAACGGCAGAAGGGTGATGGCGAAGCGAAGTCCGATCCTGGTGCATGGCCGGCTCTACATTCCGCTGGAGATCGCGCAAAGGGTGCTTCCCTTCCCGCTGAGCTTCTCCAAAGGCGAGAATGCCGTCCGCTTCAGCACGGCCGCCGCGCCTGCCGGCAAAGCGAGCCCTCGGAGCGTAGGAGCGAAGCTCTGACCGGTCGCTCTGTCTCTCTGCGCCTCTGCGTATCTGCGCGAGTCCTCTGGACGATCTCTGCGAGCCAGAGGGCCGAGCGCTGACGATCTGGAAAGATGAGGGAGTTCACGATGAAGCGATGGGTCTACAATATGCTGGCTGTCTGCCTCCTTCTCGCGCTGCCGGGGATCGCCCGCCCGCAGGCCTATGTCTGGGAGCATCTGAGCGCCGCCGACGCCGCGGACGCCGTAAGGGCTTTCGCGGGCGATCCGGGCCTGATTTTGAGCCGGCAGAGCCTCGATTCATACAACACGAGCGATCCTCTGCTCTTCCCTGCGACGCAGCTTTACACCATGACCGCAGGCAGATATGAATACTCCGTCAGCCTGTTCT
>JANXLO010000398.1 GCA_025355115.1 Chthonomonadaceae bacterium | reverse complement strand
TGCGAGCTGAAAAAGTCCCGCATCCGCGTCCGGGCTTCTGGCCGCGCCGTGAAGATTGAGGGCAGGGAACTTTGCGTGAACGATGGCGATGCCAGCGAAGTGTTCATGGCAGATGAATCCCGTGCTCGATGAGCTTCTGCTTCGCGTAGCTTTTTGCAATCTCAAAGAGAGCGTGGATGCTGGCGACACCTGTCTTTTTCGCCGTTTCCTTCGTGAGTCGCCACACCTCGCCGTCCCGAACGATATCGAGAAATTCGTGGCCTTCATACGTCAGCCGCTTGGCGCGCCAGTCGTATCCATCCATCGTAGTGAGGTCCTGAGCCTCGATGAACCCCGCCTCGTCCATAAGCTCGACGTGGTGGGCAATCTCCTCATCGGAGTGTCCGGGAACGCTTAGTTCAACCCACCCCATCGCGCGTGGGTATGCCTCGACTTGCAAGAGAATCTCTCGAACGAGATCTTTATCCAGTTTCATGCTGCCTCCTTGTTGCCGAGGGGATCGTGCAGGCATTTCAAAATTGCTGTCAAATCGGCGGGGCCAGTGAACACGAGAAGCGTCTGCTATACGCATGATAAAGGACATTATCATGCGTAAAAAGGAGACGCAGCTCTCCTCGGAGACCGGAGTCTCCTTTTCAAAGCGCCAAGGCTTTGGCGGAGATGATTCCGGGAACGGTTCTTCTAGGCTTTAGGCTTTTTGTTCATCTTCGCGGTCAGCCATGCAATAGCCATTGGGCCAAGGATGTACTGCGCCGCGATTCTGAACAATTCCAAGAAGGTATGTTCCATCGGTCACCTGAACGTAAAAAGCCCTGGCTGGATAGCCAAGGCTCGACATGCACGGCATGAGTTCACCGTGAATCTATTTGTTAGAAAAGCTCTCAGGCGACCAGGTAAAAGGTGCGCCGCCTAAAGGGCTTCTGCTCATCGGCTGCGATTTTCTCGCCGAGAGCGTATATGGACTTGAGCCTAGGCTTCGATGTTCTGCGCAGATGCGCATACTCTACAAAGCCGCCGATCTCAATGAAGACACCTGCGGGAGCAGGATTTTCATGCGTCGTTGCTGAGGATGCCAGGAAGGCTAGAATCCTCCCCAATGAAGGATGGCGGGTCAGATCAAATGCTCGGACCTTTCCCAGATGGACGTGATCTCTACAGTTCGGCTTGATGCCGCGCTGGAGATTTTCCCAATCCATTTCGTTGAGAATGCAGATGCGGCCCCGTGGATGTACAGACATAATTATCCTGTCTGCCTGACAGCGGAATTTGCTGATAGGAGGGCCGCTGCTGACGGCGAGAAACTGATTAGATTTCCGTCCTTATCAGATGGACGGCCGACTCTGGTTCCCCACGTCCTTCACCTTGGACGGCCCGATGTTGTGGGGCGCACGTCGCAAGATCATGACGCAATCGGCTAGTTTTCTTGGCCACAGAGCCTGTGGTTGCAAAGAGCGATCCTGCAAGGCATCGCATCTGCTTCCTGTATACCGCTTCTCGGAGGCAACTTCAAGTAGTGCCCTTGGGGCCGGTCAAACACATCAACCTTGCAATTCTTCCATCTCTGGAGGAATTGCAAGGTTGCTCAGCCGCTACGGTTTATTAGCTGATTCCATCAGTTCCGCGAACTTGGCCCACGTGAGTTGAGTTTCGCTTTTGGAACCTGGCCTTGCATTCTTTGGTCGCCAGTCAATCGACCCTTTGCTCAGGGTCAGAGATCCAAGTTTTTCCGAATCCTTGCGGACCACTACAACGATGTCACTGTTGAGGACTTCGATTTCCTTGCTAAATGCAAGACTTATATTGTGTTTAGCCATATTTTCTTCTCCATAAGAGCTCTTTTACGTCAGAGCTCATACCCTTATTATACTACAGCTCCGAATTATATTCAAGGGAGCTGTTGACATTTTTGTA
>JANXLO010000385.1 GCA_025355115.1 Chthonomonadaceae bacterium | reverse complement strand
CTCCGGCAAGGGAGCGCCCGAGGGCTGGGTCGCGGTGATAAAGCCGGGGCGCATCCTGTTCGAGCTGGCTGGAGTCACCGAGGAGACCGCGCGTGAAGCGATGCGGTTGGCCTCGCACAAACTGCCGATAGACACTAAATTTGTCCTGCGAGAGACCGCTCCCGTCACCTCTTCACACGATGAGGACGAAGACGAGGAGGAAGAGGCTGTCGAAGGTCAGGAGATCAACGAGCCGGACTCGGAGGAGGGCACCGATGGCGGAGCTTAACCAAAACCAGATTCGCGCGCAGCTTCGCGAAATGAGCAATGAAGAACTGGTGCATGAGGTGTCCGCGCAGCGAGCCGCGCTCTACGGCTTCCGCCAGCGTCATGCCATGAAACAGCTGGAGAAGACAGCGGTCATTCGCGCAGCGCGCAAACAGATCGCCCGTGCACTGACCATTCTGCGAGAGCGGGAGCTGGCTGCGATAAGAGAGGCGAAATAGTCTATGTCTGAGGAAACTGTAAATTCCGTCGCGACGCCGGAGGAGACCGAGCCGGAGCACGCGAACGTGTCCGATCCCACTCCTGCCGAGGAGGCGACCATTGTAGCGCCAGCTCCGGCAGAAGTGACGCCCGCACCGGTGGAGACGCCGTCGGAAACTCCCGTCGTCGCCGAGACGCACGCTCCCGTCGCGGAAGCGTTAGCTCCTGCGCCCGCCAAAGCTGAGACAAAGCCACAGGCTGCGGCACCCGTCGCTCCCGCCGAGCCGCGCCCGGTCGATATTCTCAACTTCGGCGACAAGCCCGATCCCTCACGGGGCCGACGCAAGCTTCGCGTCGGTCGCGTCGTGAGCAACAAGATGGACAAAACCGTCGTCGTTGTCGTGGAGACTCGAGTTCGCCACCCGCTCTACGGAAAGTTCATGCGCCGCACCGCCCGATTCAAGGCTCACGACGAAGAGAACTGCGGCGAGGGCGATACCGTGGAGATCATGGAGACGAGACCGCTCTCCAAAGAGAAGCGATGGCGCGTAGTGCGCATCGTCGAGAGGGCTAAGTAGAGAAATGATCCAACCCTATACCCGTTTGAAGTGCGCTGACAACTCGGGCGCACGTGAAATCATGTGCATTCGAGTCATGAAGGGCTCTAACACCCGCTATGCCTTCGTCGGCGATGTCATCGTCGGAGTCGTCAAGTCGGCGACACCCAATCAGCAGGTCAAAAAGAGCGATGTTGTCAAATGCGTGGTCGTGCGGACCCGGCATCCAATTCGGCGCCCCGACGGCTCCGTGCTGCGCTTCGATGACAACGCCGCCGTCGTGATTCAGCCGAACCTGGAGCCGCGCGGAACGCGCATCTTCGGCCCGGTTGCACGCGAACTGCGGGAGCGCGATTTCATGAAAATCGTCTCCCTTGCCCCGGAGGTGCTGTAAAATGGCGCACGTCAAAGCCAGCAAACCGAAAGAGCCAGTCAAGCTCAAAGTCAAAAAAGGTGACCTCGTCATGGTGATCTCCGGCAAGGACAAGGGCAAGCAGGGCGAAATCCTGCTGGCCATGCCCAAGGAGAACAAGGTCGTCGTCAAGGGCGCAAACATCATGGTGAAGCACACCAAGGATCGCCCGAGCCGCGCCCCCGGAGCCGCCTCACAGAACAAAGTTCTCAAGGGCGGCCGCATCGAGAAGGAAGCCCCTCTCTTCGCGTCCAAGGTGATGGTCATCT
>JANXLO010000362.1 GCA_025355115.1 Chthonomonadaceae bacterium | reverse complement strand
CGCAGCCGCTCCCGACATTGCCGCAGGCCCCATCGCCCACTGCCGGGAAGAACGGAACGTCACGCAGGGCAGGCCAGCGACCCGCGAACTCCGCGGTCAGTCCCTGAGAGCTCCGCTTCAGGTCTGCTATAGGGGAGAGCGTCTCCTGAGCGATCTGGATCGCCTGCAGCGTCTCTGCATCCCACTCTCCGTGCTCCTGATTGAACAGCCCTGTGCCCGAAGCCATCGAGACCGAGACGCGCAGTTCTCCCGACCCAAAGAGCCGCTGAAAGAGGAATTCGCTCGGCGACATCCACCGCCTAACGCTGTCGAAAAGCTCGCGCTGAGTTTCTCTAAGCCATACAAGCTTCGCCGGGTAGTATGAAGGATGGATCACGCAGCCCGTTCGCCGGTGAATCGCCTCTGCATCCAGGTCGTTCCGAAGACGCTTGGCGACCGCTCCGGCACGGGCATCTGCCCAACTGTAGAGGGGAGTCAGCGGGCTGCCGTTCCCATCCGCTCCGATCAGCGAGTGCCAGAAAGTCGAGATGCCCACCGCGCGGATGGAGTTCGCCCGATCCCCCGCCTGCGCCAACGCCTGATCCAGACACTGGCCGACGTAGCCTAGCATCTCCTCGGGCGGCATCGTCACGCCGCCGTCGGGAGTCGTGTGCATCTCGTAGGGAATCTGCGCCCGAACGCCGTCGATCTCATGCCCCTGCGTATCCCAAAGCAACGCGCGAGTCGACGATGTCCCGATGTCCAGCGTAAGCGTCAGCGGAGTATCGCTCATTCAATCCCTGCTTTCCGCGGGCGTCCACCACGCACGCATAAATTATCTACGCTCGACCATGTGCATCGGCAAACGGCGCACCTGACTGCCGCTTAATTAGGCCAATCGAACCTCGACGCGGGCGATCTCGGGAAGCCTCGTTCGCTCCTTGCCGTCCACGCGGACAACGAACCCCTCCGACATACTCCAGGAGACGTCTATCAGATATCCTCGGACGGGAACGCGCTCGATTCGGAAATCGCGCAGCCCGAATGGGAGGGGATCGATCACGAGCGCCCCATTCGGCTCGGGCTCAGGCTGAATGCCGATCACATGGCGAATGATCAAGTCGACGATCCAGGAGTGCTGATAGTCGTCGACGCCGCGGAGGAGACTCGGCGCACCGGTGTAAGGATTGTAGTGCTCGTAGGAGTTCGGTCGTTTTGGGTCGCCCTCATGGAAGAGCAGTCGAATACTGCGGGAGATGAAATCGGCTGCGAAGGGCCGCATCTCCGGAGCCAGCGTGCGGGCGGCATTCGCCAGGGCGTCCGCCACATGCGAGTTCGTCATAGGCCACGCCCGACCGTTCCACGGACAGTTCGTGCGTTTGCCCTTCCATGCGCCGCTCGCATCGAAGTAGGGATCGTCCACGCTGCTCGACGGGACAGGATAGGGCGTCCCGAAAGTGGCGGGATTTGTCAGGTGAGAAAAAGCAAGCAGGTGCTCTTCGCTCGCGATGTCGGAGAGGAAAGGATAGAAGCCGACAGCAGCCTTGAAAGGAGAGCGCGCGAATGTTTGCGGATGAACATCTTTGAATAGAATGGCTTCGGGATCCCACATCAACTCGCGGACAGCGGACGCCGTCTCCTCTGCGCTATCGTCCCACCAGTCGCCATCCTCTGCCTGATCCAGCACGCGGGCGAACACCGCGAGCGTCCGTTGAAGCTCGTAGAGGTAGCAGGTCGCATCGACGCCCTTGACCTGAATTTTTCGCCATGAATCGGCCGTCTCATCAGCGAACAGGTAGCGGCTCATGTACTCCTGCCCAGTCTCGCCTTGATCGATGACGTCGTAGAGGCCTGTCTGATCCTTATCCCGCTCACGGTCGAAATGCTCGGCGTAGCGCACAAGCGCGGGATAGACGCCTTGCACAAAAGCGCTATCCTGCGTCAGATAGTACAGCTGCAGCGCCGCAGCACCCCAGTTTGCGTGATAGAAGCCCCGGTCTTGCCGCCAAAGATAGAGATGGCCGGGCAGACAGCCGTCCTCCCCTTGCTCGTCCGCCGTCCGAGTCTGTGAGGCAACGAAATTGAGGAGTGTGCCCTGAGCAAGTGATGAGTCCTGTAGCCAGGAGAGCTCTCGCATATGACACTGCGCCGAGTACGAAACGTGCAATCTGAATGCGCCGATGCCCTCGAAGACGCAGGGAAAAGGCAGATGCCCGTTCTGCGCGTCCACGCTCTGAAGCCGCAGGCCGTACCACCGGTACCAGTAGGCGGTTTCGATATGCGGGTCGCTGCATGAGAATGCGGGAACAGAGGCGAAATACGCCTCCCAGCTAGCCCGGCTTGCCCGAACGACATCACACGCCATGTCGTCCCTAAGATGCTCAAGTGCCGACGCGCGAGTCAGTCCCACAGAGGCCCCGAACGTTAGGCTGTCCGATGAATCCGCCGCCACCTCCACGGAGTAGTGGAGCGCCATATGCAGCAGGCCATCAGGATTCCACCCGGCTTCCGCGTGCATCTCCTGCGCCAGGGCGCCGTTGCGAAACTTCTCCGGGAAGACGGATAACTGCCAGAGTGGTTGCGTCTCCGTCCGTTCTGCCAGGTTGACCGTCCAGGAGTCAGGCATTCTGCTCCCTCCCAATGCCACATAGAGCGCCGGAGAGACGGACGCCGCTTCTTCGTACTCCCTCTCCCCCCATCCATGGACGTCGGCAGGGGTCACGGCACTCTTTCCATAATGAAGACGATGTGCGAACGATAGCGAGTCTGCCGCGCGCTCGACTGTCTCCGCCGTGGAGAGAGTGCGCGATTCGCCCGAGGAGATCGACTGAGTCTCCTGCAAACTCCAAAGCAAAATGTTCAAGTTTGCCGCTCTGCCGCTGGTATTCTGAAAGGTGAGGCGGCTGGCGAACGTGTTGTCCGGAGTGACGACTCGCTCCTCCTTCAGACGGAGACCGGGAAGTCCTTCGACGGTGTAGAGCAGGGTAAGGCGGTCGGGTGTCCAGCGGCGAATGACGCAGTGCAGGGGAAGAGGCTTGCCGTGCGCATCGAGTATGAGCAGGCAGAAGAGGCGTTCAAGTCGGATGTCGGCGAAGTAGGACTCATCCCAGAAGCCGGGCGTGTCGAGGTGCCTCGGGAAGGCTGGAGCGTAGATCGTCGCTCTGCCGCCTCCCAAAAACCATTTGTCGGTGCGCTCCAGCAGCGAAAAGGGGTCAGGACGAGTGGCCATCGGGTCAGATTACCGCCAGTTTGGGAGGAAGTGAAATTCAGGATCGCCGTTCAGCATCTAGTCAAATTCCTGCGATCTTCTCGGGCACATAGGAGTAGACGAATTCGGGAGTGGAGCCGCATCCGTACAGGGGCAGAAGCGTTTTCGCGGCCTCTACAATCGCCTCGATAAGCTCGGGCCCACTTTGAACGACAGGATGGGAGTTGGCGAATGCAATTCCGAAGACGGCGTGCTGACCCTTGACGCGCTGCATTCGAGCCGCGAACGCGCGAAGAGTTTCGGTGCCGAGCGCATGCCCCCTTTGCGGCACGTCATCGGCATCGCGGATTTCATATGCCAGGATGGTCGGATGGTGAGCTAAATAGTGCGCCAAAGACTCGGCATTGCGCAGAAGATTGTCAGCGAAAAGCTGCTTGTCGTCCGCGTAGTCCTCCACAAATACAGTTACTCTTACCTTCTCCGCGCTGATGCCGCAACGAAGATGCACGAACGGCTTGTAGGCTTTTTTGGATGGGGAAAATGCCACCCACGTCTCGACAGGCGCATTGACGGTTCGGCGCAGATGCTGCGCGACATGAGGATAGAGCGTCTCTCCGGTAACCTCCGACAGGCGCGACGTCAAGGCCTCGCCGATCTGCATTAATTTCGGCTTGATCTGGGCGCGAAGCTGTGGCATGCGAGCCTGAAACCCCACGATGTCGAAGACACCGAAATCCTCGGGCGTGAAGCCTGGAAACCCTGCCTCAAGTTCGACCTGTTTAAGAGGCAGAACCGCCGCCTTTTTGACGGCACTCACCCTGGACTTGCTCCCCTTGCCTTGAGATGCGGAATTCTGTTCCTGTGCAGGACTACGCATTAGCTTCCACCGAGGCGCGATAGGCCTCCCATGCCTCCGCGACGCGACCCGTCTCGACATCGCCGGAGTGAGTGTAGAAGCGGTAGCGCAGGCGCAGTGGGCTGTCCGGTGTGATGACGATAGGGTCTTCCTGAAAGAACCCGTAGTTGGGAGCGATGGGCCCGTAATCACGTGTGAACCAGTTGGTGGGGAAAAACGGATTGCCGGGATGATCGAAAATGGCGATCCCACACTCCTGACGACCTAACCTGCCGGAGCAGTCGAGCCAGGCGGAGCGTTTTTTGTAGGTGCCGCGCTCGTTGATGCCACCCTCCGCATTGGTGATCCTGCCGCCGTTCTTAACGCTTATTGCCTCCGCCATGCGAATATGCGGTAGACCCGCCTCGTTGGTGGGATGAAGCTCGACGGTGCAGCCCACGGGTGCTCGGAGTGTTAGGTCGAGATCGAAGACGCGATCCTCGCTGGGCTGATCGTAGAAGGTCAACGTGCGGGTGTCGGTAAGGGTAAGTTCACCCGCAGCCGATATCCAGTCGTTTTGAGCTGTGAAGGCAGCCTGTTCACCGCCGCTCTCCAGAAGCTCGAATTTACTGTGCACGATTCTGCCGCTGTTGGGGCGCTCGAGCCAGAAGTCTTCGCCATTGACGCGGCCGTGACCTATCCAGATTCCGTGATGATGCCGATGGTCGTTCGGCTCGTCTGCCACCAGCGAGAGGCCGTTTGCAGCTCGAAACGGATTGAGAAAGGGCTTCCAGCGGTGCGCGCCGAACTGGTAGCGCGTGAACTCCTGACCGCCGATGCGAATCACCAGTTGTTCGCTCTCCTCGCGTATCTCTACCATAGCCGGGCTTTTCCCTTCCACAACATCGTCATTGATAGTACCCCAAATCCCGCGCTACCGACTCCGACACGAACCCGTGCGACCAAGCGTCACCAACATTGCACAATGCAGGTACAATTCCAATAATGTCCTTATGTGCAAAAGCGAAGCGAGCACTCCCATTAAATTCCAGGTAGCAGGGTAACCCCCGTCCAGGTAGAGAGGGCGTTGGAGTACTGATGGCTGTTTTCTCAACGGATACCATTGCTGCAGTGGCTACGCCTCCGGGTGAAGGGGGGATCGCAGTCGTACGCATTTCAGGGATGGATGCGCTCGATGTGGCGGCTCGGGTTTTCGCCGCGCATCGGCCAGGAGATTCGCAGCTGTCAGCGCGATACCGGGTCCGCTATGGGCGATTTGTCGATGCGGTGACGGGGGAGACTGCGGATGATGGGATGATGACTGTTTTTCGCGCTCCACACTCCTATACTGGCGAGAACAGCGCAGAGCTTTCATGCCACGGCGGCCGGGCGACCACTAGGAGGGTGCTGGACCTCGTCATCGAGGCGGGCGCTCGGCTGGCGGAGCCGGGCGAGTTTACTCAGCGGGCTTACCTGAATGGAAGGCTGGACTTGGCACAGGCCGAAGCGGTGGCGGACGTGATTCGCGCACGCACCGAGTCTGCCCGACGCCAAGCTCGCCGCCAACTTGAAGGCGAGCTATCCGAGGTTGTACGACGAATGCGGAACGAGTTGATCGGAATTCTGGCCGCCATTGAGGTGACGATAGATTTCAGTGACGAGGTCGGCGAGCTTGAGTACGCGCCTCTTGCGAATCGACTGAACTCTGTCATGGAGGACGTACTCCGTCTGCTCTGCACGGCGGGGCGGGGGAGAGTCTTGCGGGAGGGCCTGCATGTGACGTTGGTGGGAAGGCCAAATGTTGGGAAATCGTCGCTGCTCAACGCGCT
>JANXLO010000346.1 GCA_025355115.1 Chthonomonadaceae bacterium | reverse complement strand
CCAGCCTGCCCGATAGCCAGGCATGTCGAAGATATTGACGCGGTGCGGAAGCTCCAGCCCCCATGGTGAAAAATGCGTGGTGGTCAGCTCCGGTATCGCCGTGCGCACTCGCTGACGATCCGCGCGGAGTGTGTTGAGTCGGAGTGTGGTTGGAGCCTGGGCATTCAGCGCCGCGCCCGCGGTGGCGGCTTCAGAGCCGAGCATCGACTCAAGGGAGATAGCCATATCGTCAGGGAAGGAGAGCGTGATGCGGAGATACTCTCTGGGGGAGCCGGGCCCTGGCAGATTGTCCAGCGCGGCGAGGACGGTTTCGTCGCCCGCATCCTGATCTGCCCAGAGCCGCAGTCGAGCTTCGGGTGTGTTCGCCCGACCAAGCGCCTGGAGAAGATGGGACTGGCGACGCATCAGGCGTACGCTGTTGTAGATCGCTTCAGCAGCCCACCGGCGCTCGGATGCATTTAGATAGCGACGGGAGCGGAACTCCGCCCCTACTACCCGATCCAGGGGCGTGCGTTCGCGCTCTTCTACCCAGCGAGCGTAAATCTCGAAGGCGGCATGTATCGCGCGCTCGGAGCGCAGCAGGCGCGGCGCAGGCGTTTCTTCAGTGTCCATGCCATACCGCCAAACTATGCCTGAGAAAGGTCAGCGGCACCTCAGGCGGAACGAGGCCGCTTCTGGCCGAACTCATTGCCGCTCCAATCAGCCCAATGAAGAGAACCATCAGCACGACACCGATAAGGATAGGCACGAACACTGCCACTATGACGGTGCCTACCGCTCCTCCAGTCGAGAGATTCTGCGCATAACGCAGCCCGATCGTCTCCAGGCACAGAGGCCAGATCATACCCAGCAACGAAATAAGCAGGATAACTCCCGAGCCGCCCATCAGCCTCTGGAAAGCAGGATCATCGAAGGGGTTGGGTGCGCTCTTGCCTCCACCGCTGCCAGGGGGCGACTGGCCAGGGACGGGGAAGGTCGTGCCTCCCGGCGAGCTTGAGCTGGGCGGGGAGTACTGCACCGAAATGACCTGCCCAAAGGGGGAAGGCTGAGTCGTCTTTCTGCCCCCCATGGAGGAGAGCGGGACGATGAAGGGGCTCAGAAGAGCAATGATGAGCGAGAAGAACAGCATAGGGGCGCGGGCGTATGCCGCGACGCGGAAGGTGGCGTGGTAGGGTGCGCGACCGCCGAAAAGCCTTGCGCCGACATGCAGAACGCCGCCCCAGACGAAGGCTCCCATCAGAGCCCCTGTGACCCCGCCAACCAGCCCGAAGCCAGCCTGCAGAAGGGCCGTGGCCGCGGTGCTGGGCTCCATCACGATCCTTATCACGGCGGAGAGCAGGCTGATCACAGCGACAGCGAGGCCAAAAGCGACCAGAAAAGAGAGCGGAGCATTGTATCCCTGACGTTGCGCCTGCTCGCGATAGAAGGCGTTGGGCTCCATGATGACGCGTTTCCAGTCGATTATCGCCTGCTTCATATCGAACTTATCAGGCGCAAAATTTCCCGCTTGGCTCGCATACGGGTTATAGGCGTTGGCGGCGGGTGCGCCGCCATATGCGGCCGCTCCCTGGCCCTGATTGCTGGGAGCGCCACCGTACTGCCCTGTCGTCCCCCCTGGCTGACCGTACGGCATCTGAGGCTGCACGGGCTGCTGCTGTCCGTACGTTTGCTGCTGAGGCTGACCATACGGCGATGGAGCCGTCGGCTGAACATATTGCATCTGAGGTTGCGTCTGAGTCTGGGAGTACTGCTGAGGGGCGGGGGCGCCAGACAGTCTGGCGACCAACGCCTGCGCCTGGGCGTAGTCCGGCTGCAGCTGAAGCGCCTGCTGGGCCGCCGTCAAGGCGTAATCGATATGGCCTGCGCTGTCGTAGGCCAGCGCCAGGTTGTATCGGGCAGGCGCGCTGGACGGCTGCAGGCTTACTGCCTGAGACAGCGAGCCAACGGCCTCCGTATGACGCCCCGCCTGGCCGTAGGCGGCTCCCAGGTAGAGCAGTGCCTGAAAATCACCTGGCGAGGCGGCGACTGCTCGCTCCAGATAGGTGATCGCTTCCGGAATGCTTCCGTTCTTCAGCGCTGTGAAGCCGGCTTCTCTCTCTGCGGACATAGTGTGCATATACTCCGATATTACGTAAGCGAACTTCCCTCTCGCCTGCTTAGTGCGGGAAGGAATTGGGATTTGAGATTGCCGAGCCGATTGCGGACAGGCGGACTACCAGGAGAACTGCAAAAAGAATTAGCGATAAGACGGAAATCACTATTGCGGCGGTCGCTTTGCCACCGCCCTGCATGGATGGGTTCGCCGCAATCTGTGATTTAGCTTTCAACGCTTTCGAGATCGCAATGGGCGCAAGGATGATGCTGCAGCAGAAGATGCTCACGATTGACAGTATGAGAGCGGTGTTCGCGTCAGAAGAGTCCTGCGGCACCAGAAGGCCTGTCGGGTAGGGGGAGGGGGATGCGTTGCTCGGCGCGCCGCCATAGGCCGCCGCCCCTTGATTTTGATAGGGGGCCTGAGGCGCTTGACCGTAAGGGGGCGCTGGCTGCCCGTACGGCTGCTGGGGCTGGCCCATTCCGGGCTGTGCATACGGCTGAGCGGGCTGGCCATAGGGCGCAGGCTGGGCGGGCTGCGCGTACTGAGCCTGCTGAGGCTGAGCGAACTGTTGAGGCGCGGGGGGGCCAGACAGTCTAGCGACCGTCTCCTGTGCCCTGGGATAGTCAGGCTGCAGCTGAAGAGCCTGCTGTGCCGCCATCAGCGCCTGTTCTTTGTACCCTGCGCCCTCGTAGGCGACAGCGAGATTGTAGCGCGCCTGGGCATTGGAGGGCTGAAGCGTTACGGCCTGAGTCAGGGTGGTGACTGCATCCATCTGCCGACCCGCCTGCCCGTAGGCCGCGCCCAAGTACTGGTGAGCCTGATAGTCGCTGGCATCGCTGGCGATAGCGCGCTCCAGCTGCGCGATTGCCCCGTTGACGTCCCCGCTCTGCAGGGCGGCAAGCCCCGCGTCTGTCTCTGCCGACATAGCATCATCTCCTCTTCAAACAAAAAGCTGCATCGCAGCGAGTTGAAAGTTCTGCTGCGAGGTTCCATCCGACCTTCTGGCCGCATGAGATCGCCGCAAATGCCCTCGCACATTTGCGCTTCGGTTCACGATGCCACACCTTGAATTGAAGGTCGTGTGTGGAGAGTGTAATCACGACCGGGCGCCGATTTGCGCCCGTCCTTTGGCGGCGAATCGGTGCTTAACGAGTCGGCGTCGCGATGGCTGCAATGGCGATTATGCCGATATAGATCACGAAAAAGCCAAGGAATACGCTGCCGATAATCCCCATGACGAGTCCCGCAACCGCTTTGCCGCTGCCGCCGAGGTTTGGGTTCATCGCGATCTGCCTTTTCGCCTTGGAAGCGTAGTAGATGGCGATGGGAGATATGACGAACGGCAGGCCGCAGCAGAAGAACCCCAGCACCAGTCCGAGAATCGAAAGAACGAGCGCTGTATTGGCCTCCGCTGGCTCGGTCTGGAACATTGGAGCGGCGCCGTAGAGCTGCTGTGCACCCATCGGCGGCCCGCCATATGAGGAGGCTCCCTGCGATTGGTAGGGGCTGGCACCCTGTGGAGCGCCATACGCATTCTGACCCTGCACTGGCTGACCGTAGTTCGGCGGAGCGTATGACGGCTGGCCATATCCCAGCTGAGGCTGAGTGTAGCCGGGCTGGGAATAAATGTTCGTCTGTTGCAACCCGCTCTGAGTGGCTGCTGCTCCAGGGCTGGCCAAAGCGACCGAAGCAGGCGACAAGCTGGTTAGACGAGCGAACAGCTCCTGTGCCTTGGGATAGTCGGGCTGAAGCTGAATCGCCTGCTGGGCCGCCGTCAGCGCCTGTTCCCTGTAGCCTGCGCTCTCCATCGCGACTGCGAGATTGTAGCGGGCCTGAGCGTTGGCAGGCTGAAGCTGCACCGCCTTGGTGAGTATGGCGACCGCGTCCATCTGCCGGCCCGCCTGACCATAAGCCGCCCCCAGATAGAGGCATGCCTGGAAATCGTTTGGGTCAGTGTTCGTGGCCTGCTCGAGCTGAGTCACGGCCCCGGCGACATCGCCGCTCTGCAGCGCTAAAAGCCCTGCATCTGTCTCAGCCGACATAGTCCCACCTCCACTAAACGCTTCATTGTGGCTTCACGGAATTTGGTTTCCGCACGTAAGGATCATGTAGTCCTCAGATGCATCTGCTCGCTGTCAAGGCGAGCGGGGATTGGAGTTCTCCTGACATGGAAGGAAGCCTTCGCTTAGTGGTTCTGCGCTAGTGCCGCTACGACGACTACGCCAAGATAGATCAGGTTCAGGCCAAGGATGACAGTTCCAATGATGCCCATAACCAGTGCCGCAGTCGCTTTGCCACCGCCGCTCAAGCTAGGATTCATTGCGATTGCTTTTCTTGCCTTCACTGCGTAGGATATCGAGATGGGGGCCATGATCGCGCAGCAAAGTATTCCAAGTATGGAGAGAATGAGAGCGGTGTTTGCCTCCGGAGCCTCCGTCTGAAACATCGGTGCGGCTCCGTAGGGCTGCGGCTGCGCGCCCATGGGAGGGCCACCGTAGGAGGCGGCGCCCTGCGGCTGATACTGGGTGGGAGCCTGCGGAGCGCCGTACGGATTTTGACCCTGCACCGGCTGGCCGTAAATCGGCTGAGTGTTCTGCGGTTGACCATATCCCGTTTGGGGTTGGCCGTACGCCTGCTGAACCGTATTCGTCTGCTGCGGCGGAGCGCCGTACTGCGGGGCGGGTGCTCCAAAACCGACCTGTGGAGCCGCGGGAGCACCCGACAGCCGTGACACCATCTCCTGTGCCTTTGGATAGTCGGGCTG
>JANXLO010000306.1 GCA_025355115.1 Chthonomonadaceae bacterium | reverse complement strand
CCACCCGCTTCGCCTGTGCCTTCCATCGACGACAGCAGCATGACGCTCACGCCCCTCCCGTCGCACCGACCTCGCGCTCGGCTCGAAATCGCCGATTCTCCCGGCGCAGTCGTCTGGCTGGAGGATAGTCCGACCCGTGTGCGCCTCCATGTGACTTCCCCAACAGAAAACTCCCTTGAACTCTCCGATGCATATGCGCCCGGCTGGAAAGCGACTGTCGACGGCGCGCTCGCCGTAATTCACCGTCAGAAGGAGGCTCCGATTTTCCGTGCAGTAGACGTTCCCGCCGGGATTCACACCGTCGCCTTTGCGTACAGCCCCGCCTCCTTCCAAATAGGTCTCTATATGGCCTGCTTCGGCATCGGACTGCTCGCCTTTGCCGTTGTGCGTCGGTCAAGTGTGACCTGATTCGTCTCCGCTCGCTATATTTTTCCTGCCGCCGCTTTTCCGCATTTGAATCGCCATTTTCTTGTGGTATAATGGGTGAAGTGTCCTGGACACTGCCCTCCCCTGCTTCCGGCGATTTTGGCCCTGTTGTGTGCGGCTCCCCCGAACCGTGCTATGGCGGCGGTCACTCTGAATACAGAGCCTCGATGCGCCTCTGGATGGATGTTCGATGCCAGAGAGCGTTTGGTATTGAGGAGGAGTGCATTTAATGCCTGGATCGTACCAACGTCGCGCCATCCTGCTTTTCGCAATCCTCTTTTTGGAAAATGCCGCCTCTGCTTCGGCCCGCGAGGGCGACTCGCTCTGGGACCTCCTCTCACGCACAGACCACACTTCCCTCGAGACATTGAAGAGCTCTGCAATCCCCGCCGATGGTGGGCAGCCACTCCGACGCACGCTCGGCCCTGTGCCCGGCTTTACCCTGGCAGCTGGACAGGCGGACGCCGAGTCGGAGAACGACAAGATATTCAACCGCCCGAAGCGCAAGAGAAGCGGAATGTTTGGCGGCGTCGGGGACTGGTTCTCGCGGATCGAGCAGAAGACAGGCAGCCGAGTCTCGGCGAGCGGCCATCAGCGGGTTTCATTCCGGTACGACAGCATCTCCGGCAGCGACACCGCCTACCGAGACTCTCAGTACAACGGGCAGGGAACCAATGGAATCTACAACGACACGCAGCTCGATGTGGACGCCACCTTCTTCAACGCTCTGCACTACCACACGCAGATCAGCAACAGCCCCTACCGAAACGCCAACGACAATCGCGTCAAGCTCGACTACAATACAAAAAAAGTACGGGTGGAGTGGGGTGATTTCAACCCGACGCTCAACGGCAACTCACTCATAGATTTCAACCGCTCGCTGCACGGCGTGCAGATGACGAATCGCTGGACTCCCAACCTCAAATCGACGCTGCTCTTCTCGCAGACCCGCGCGGAGACCCGCACAATCGTCGTCAACGGGAACGCCTCGACTGGCCCCTACTACGTCTATGCCGGTCAGATCGTGGACGGCAGTGTGCACGTCCGCGTCGACAGCAGGGATATGGTTCAAGGGGCGGATCGCGACTTCACGCTCGACCCCTACACCGGGCAGCTGAACTTCACGCACGGCAACGTCATTCTGCCCAGCTCCACCATCGCGGTCTCATTCGAGGCGCTCGACTACAGCAGCTCGAAGGGAACGATCTACGGGAGCCGAACGGAGTTCCTGCCCAATAAAAGCATCCTTTTCGGGATGACCTATCTGACTCAGACTTCCCCTGCGAACGGGACGCCTCAGCAGCGAACCGAGCGCCTGCACGGGTTCGAACAGCCAAGCTTCTACTCCACCGATGCTCCCATGGATCTCTCCAAGCCGCTTCTGATCAACATTGACGGACGACAGCTTGCTCCCACCGAATACACGATAGATCGCACCACGCTCTATTCGAACCGTTTCTATATCCCGCGCTCCGTGCCCCGCGACAGCATCGTGCAGATACAGTACTATCCCTACAATGCCAATCCGACGCCGGGCGACCGGAACATAATTGGCGTTGACGGGCGCTTTCTGCTGGGCAAGCTGGGATCCGTCACAATTGAGAGCGCCTTCTCTGGCCTTACCCTGACCGGCAAGGACTATTCCGGGCAGGCGATGCAGATTCAGGCCAGCCTACATCCCTTTAAGAACATCAATACCCGTCTGACGCTGAAGAATATCAGCCCCTCTTTCTCGTCCGTTCAGAGCCCCGGCTTCAATCGCAACGAAAAGTCCATTCAGTTCGACAGCGATTTCCAGGCGACGAAACGGCTCGGGTTCACGCTGAACTGGCAGAAAGCCAAGCGGCCCTCCTACAGCGGCAACACCGCCAGCCTCATCAGCGCTGGGAACGACGACTATGGCCAGTACAGCATTGGAGCGAGCTATCGCCTGTCCGATGCGACCTCCTTGAATCTGAGTCGCACCAACCTGAACACCACATATATCCTCGGGGGCAACAGCTCGAACTCCAACGACAACCTATCGCTGAACTTCACGAAAGGACAGTTGAGCCTGCAGGGTTCGCTGGCTCGAACTGTTAGCAATGTCTCCTCGAGCTATGCGCTGCTAGGAGTGACCACCGCGACCGGACAGAATCCGGGCGCGCTCTTCCACTCGGACTCCTCGACTGTCTCCAAACGAGTGAGCTCGCAGTGGACGCCTCTTCGCTGGCTAACCCTGGGCGGCAGCTTTTCCGATAACGCCATCCACAGCCTCAGCAGCGGGACAGGAAGCAACACCAACGCGCGCGACACCGCGCTGGACGCCGACTTCCGGCTCATCAAAAACGTTCGAGTGCACTATAACTACGA
>JANXLO010000251.1 GCA_025355115.1 Chthonomonadaceae bacterium | reverse complement strand
GCTGGCCGGGCCGTTAAAAGGCAATTTGAACCACGGGAATCCAATCCCGCGAAGGCGGGCCTGTATGTTTATCCGGAGGATTTCAGTCCCCGATTTGAGGCTTTGAGTTGTCGACAAGGGAGTGAAGTGAAATGACGGTTTCCAATGCGCGTAGCACAGTCGATGCCGGCGAGCGAATGAGGCTTGGAGTCATCGGCGCGGGATCTTTCGTCTCGCGTCGTCACCTGCCGGACGCTGGAAAGTGCTCGAACGTGATCCTCTCCGCCCTGTGCCGACGCGATGAAGCGTCTCTGGCTCGCATGGCGGAGCATTTTGGCGTCGCGCCCGCAGACACGTTTACGGACTGGCGGCAGATGCTGGACAAGGCTGAACTGGACGCGGTTTTGATCGCCACTCCGAATGCGCTGCACTACGAGCAGGCGGCCGAGGCTCTCAAGCGAGGACTGCACGTGCTGCTCGAGAAGCCGATGACCATTCGCAGCGAGGAGGCGCACGCTCTCGTTCGGCTGGCGCGAGAGCAGGGACGCCAACTGGCCGTGGCTCTCAACCCGCCGTTTTGGGCGCACTGCCATCGCGCACGCCGCGCGGTCACGGGCGAGAAAATGGGAGCGTTGGAGAGTGCGTCGCTCTACTGGTCCGGGACGTCGGACTACCTTTTTGGGCGCGGCCCGCAGCCCGCAAGCCTTCCCGGGATCGTCAAGCCCACCTCCTACCGCGCCGATCCTGCCCTTAACGGAGGCGGCTGCTTCATCGACGGCGGAACGCATCTGGTCTCGGAGCTGATCTGGGTGACAGGGCAGAGAATCCGGCGAGTCTCCGCCTTTATGGACGATGCGGTCTGCGATATGAGAACGACCCTGTCAGTCGAATTCGAGAGCGGGGCAGTCGGGACTCTGAACTCGATCGGCGACAGCCGCTACGCGCATAGGCGTGTGCTGAACATTTTCGGATGCGCCAACGGCATGGTTCAAATTCGGGGCTTCGATTTCGAGACGACGATCAGCATCGTCGGGCAGGAGCCGCAGAAATTCAAGGAGGAGGACCTGCTCCGCGGGGCGACGCCAGTAGGCAACTTCGCCGACGCGGTGCAGGGCAAGGCCCAGCTCTACTCTCCAGGCGAGCATGGAGCGCACGTGGCGGAAGTCGTGGAGGCCGCCTACCGATCCGC
The DNA here is from genome assembly GCA_025355115.1 of Chthonomonadaceae bacterium. Lineage (GTDB taxonomy): Bacteria > Armatimonadota > Chthonomonadetes > Chthonomonadales > Chthonomonadaceae > JANXLO01. Next base: position 1,931 of record JANXLO010000251.1, on the reverse strand, counting down.
CGCCACAGGGCAGGCGGTAACTCTCGATCTTACCGCTGACAATTCGCTAGCTGTCGGCCGAATGTAGCTCGTGCATTCGGCATCGGACGAACACTATGGAAACTCTCGTTTTGGGCAGCGGCACTTCGCACGGCGTCCCGATGATCGGATGCGACTGCGCGGTCTGCCGTTCCTCCGACCCTAAAAACCATCGCTTTCGCCCCTCAATACTCGTCAGGCACGCGGGCAAAGCCATCCTGGTGGATACGACGCCAGAACTGAGAATGCAGTGCCTTGCGTTCGATGTGCGGCAAGTGGACGCCGTTCTGTTCACCCATACCCACGCCGACCACGTCTTCGGCCTCGATGATCTGCGGCGCTTCAACGACATGATGGACAGTGAAATCCCAGTCTATGGTGATGCGGATACCCTTGATGATATCCGCAGGATTTATCCCTACATTTTCAAGCAGACCCAGGCGGGCGGCGGCAAGCCTCGCCTTACGCTGCATGCTGTCGAGCCGGAATTCGAGATGTTCGGGCTGCACATCCGCTCCTTCTACGTCCAGCACGGAAAGCTACCGGTCCTCGCTTACCGCTTCGACGCCCCCGCTCAAAACTCAAGCGCTGCCTATAGCTGCGCCTACGTCACCGATGTGAGCTTCATTCCGCCTGACTCCATGGCAAGGCTTGCCAACCTCGATGTCCTCATTCTCGATGCCGTGCGCTTCGAGCCGCACGCCACCCATTTCGGCCTCTATCAGGCTCTGGACATCATCACGCTACTGAAGCCGCGACAGGCCTATCTCACCCACCTCTCGCACGCCTTTGACCACGAAATCGTAAACGCACAGCTCCCCCCAAACGTCGCCCTGGCTTACGACGGCCTGTCGATAACAGGATGAGGGCAATGAAATCGACCATCATTACGAGGCTATCGTCTTCCAGTGCGAATTGCCCGGAGGGGATCGGGGGCTGAAGTCCTCCTCCCAGGACAACGAAAAGTCCGCCTTCGCGGACTCCGGAGGCTGTAGAGGGCGGGAGCGAACCCGTCGCCATGGGAACGCTGAAGTGAACTTCTGCACTGCGGGCCTGCGGCCAAGCGACCGCCTGCGCGGGCACACCTACGATCAAGCGCCAATAATTCCTCGGGGCATTTTCGTCTGCAACACGTTCGCCTTTTGATGACAGGGGCTTTCAGCCCCTGGTCTTCCTGGCTGTTGAAGGCTTCCGCACTATACTGACTCTGGAGTCCGCGAAGGCGGACTTTCCGGCTTCCCGGAGGAGAACTTCAGTCCCCGATCCCCTCCGGGCATTTCCTTCACCAACATGTTAAATGCCTCCCGCTCAGATGTGAGTGGGAGGCATTTTAGTTAATGCGAACTGTTTCGTTAAGCGGCGAGCATGCCAGAGTTCAGCGCGGGAGTTCGGCGGGAACGGGGGCGGGCGATGCCTGTCTCCAGATGCTTTCTGAGCATCACTCGGGCGCGATGAATTCGAGACCGCACCGTGCCTATGGCGCATTGCATCGAAGCGGCGATCTCCTGATAGGAGCGCTGCTCCACGTCGCACAGCAGAATGGCCGTTCGATAGTCAGCGGGGAGAGCGGCCAGGGCGTTCTGAAGCTTCTCCTCCATAATCGGCCCAATGACGATCTCCTCAGGGTTGCTGTTGGGAGCGGCGAATTCGTGCGAAAGCGGCTGCCCCTCGTCGTCGCCGTAGATGGGCGTGTCCAGGGAGTACATCGGCACTCGCTTCTGGCGGCAGCGCAGATCGATCACGCGATTGGTGATGATTCGGAATAGCCAGCCCTCGAAGGAGCGGGACGAGTCGTAGCTATCGAAGTTGTGCCAGGCGCGGACATAGGCGTCCTGGGTGACATCCTCGGCGTCCGCTGTGTTGCCGGTGAGGCGGTAGGCGAGATTGTAGGCGCGGCGCTGGCTGCGCTGAAA
>JANXLO010000234.1 GCA_025355115.1 Chthonomonadaceae bacterium | reverse complement strand
GCGCGCGCGCGCACTGCGCTCCAAGTTCACACAGCCCACGCCCTGGTGGCCCGCTGGCATCTACCAGATACTGCCGCCCATGCCGCGCCTGCCGGTCTGTCCTGGCCTGCTCTATTTCGGCGACAGCGACCACCCGCTAGTGCCCTGATTCAGTAACGCATTGTGCCTGAGTTCGTCTAATGACGGGATTACGAAGGTAAGAAGATGATACGACGCTGCTCTCTCAAAAAATTCGGCTTTACCCGGACACTCCTCCTGGGCCTGGGGTTGGTGACGGCGCAGTCCGCCTCGCTGATCGCTCGCGCCGACACGCACAGCTACGCCAGCGAACGGCGGCAGATCCGCGCCTGCGTGCTCGTTACCAACGCCGCCCCCGGAGTCGGCGGTGGGCCAGAGAACGTCACGCCCCATGTCTTCTACATCATGGATCGGCGCACAGACTTGAAGCCCGCTGGCTGGGAGTTCACCAACCCGCTCGCGCCGGCGACCATCACGGGCGACATCTATAACCGTTGGCAGAACCGGGCAGGCGGGACGGATCCCGCCTTCGCAGGAGGCTCTGATTCGGTCGCTTTTCGCGTGGGATCGCCGCTCAGCAAGAACTTCGGGGCGTACTGGGAGGTCAACCTCGACAACGTCTCCTCGACCGACCTGCAGCAGTTCGACGTCATCCTGATGGCCTACCACAACTCCGCGACGCAGTTCAACTCCGACGAGCGCGAAAAGCTGCGGCGGTATGTCGATGGAGGCGGAACTGTCTGGCTGGAGGATGAGGGTGACTTCAATCTCAAGAGCGGCGGAAGCTATGGCGGAGGGCAGTTCATCGTCGATCTCGGCTTCTCAAAGCCCCTGACGGCGGGAACCTATCCCACATCGGCCACCGCGCATCATCCGCTCGTGAGCTTCCCCTATACGATCAATAGCGTGGACGTTCAGGCGCTCGGCGCTGCTGGCATTCAATATGACAACGCCGGGCATACCCACCACGCGCATCAGGGCTTAAACAACAACTTTACGAACACCGCGGGGCTTCCGAACCCGCGCGTCATGGTCCCTGTGGTCTGGGCGGGAGTGGCGAGCAATCAGCTACCGTTCGTCTCGGCTGGCGACTACGGCGCGGGCCACATCGTCGTGAGCTCTGGTGGGATAGCTACTGGCATCAACGCCTACTCGGGAGGAACGGACGTCGGCGAGGGCGGCAATAGCGCGGTCACAAGCGGCGAGTCGACGCTTGGAGCGCGGCCCGTCGACCTCAAGTTCGCCTACAATCTCATCGCCTGGACGAGTTCCGTTCCGACCGGCGGCGTCAACGCGCGGCGCACAGGCGGGACGCAGGAGAACGTCGGCGCGCAGCTGGCGCGGCGATGGGCCACCATCCCTCCGATTCTTCAGAACCCGGTGCAGCCCGCCTATCCCTCATTCGGCTCCGGGGCCATCGTTCACAAAGGCGTCGTCTTCTATGTGGACGGCAACAATGTTCTCCACGCCTACGATGCCAGCCCGCAGCAGGACCTGGACAACGACGGCAACCCGGACGACGGCATTCGAGACTACATCTACGGCGCGCCTTACGATGAGATCTGGAACGTCGATCTGAAGGGGACGCTGGGCACGGCCGCCAATACGCGCATATCCACTCCGACCATTATCTCCGTCGCCGACCCGGTCACCGGAACGCCGCTGGATATCGTAGCGGTCACCACAAGCCTCGGAGCGACGCTATTCTACGATGCGTTCCCCCGCGTCGGCGGGGTGCTACAGACGACATCCCCGCTGCTCTGGAACAACGTCGTCTCACCGGATGCCAATCCGACAGACCTTGCGGTGGATCTAATTCCTCTGCCTGTCCCGAATGAAATTCTCCCTGCGCCCGGCCCGGCCTTCTCCGATGGCGTGGTCTTCACGCTATGGAATCAGGCCGCGAACGACCCGAACCACACCTGGCACATCGCCGCGCTCGATCCCTTCACCGGCCTGGACATATTCCATGAGTCCGCAGCGATCTCCGGAACCGTGGTGCCGAGCACACTTGGCCCTGGCGTCATCGGCGGCGTCCTTCCCGGCATCCCCAATCCTGTCGGCTCGCTGACAGTCGGCTACGTGACGGATGTTGTCACGGGGGCGCTGGACAAGGTGATCTACGTCCCGACGCGCACTCCTGCCAACACCGACAATGGTGCCGGAACCGTGCATGGCGTCTGGTTCAGCACCAAAGGCGAACCGCTCGAAGTGTTCGCGGCGGGAAGCAACATGTTCATCCCGAAAGGCCAGCGCAGACGCCTGCCCTGGTTCCAGACAGCGCCTGTTGGATCCGCTCCTGATCTGCGGCCTGTCGTCTATCAGCGCACGGCGGGAGGCGCTCTCAAGCGCCTGATCTACAACGTGGACTTTACGGTCGAGTATCAGGGCCCTGCCGGTCAGCGCTCTAGCGTCGTGCTCATCACCGCGCCCTTCACCGCCTCGGATACTTTCACCGCGGACTATACGCTGGACTGGCCCGCCGATGTGGTGCCCATCTCGGGCGGCGGCACGGTGCGCCCGACTGCCGGTGAGATGCGGCTTTTCAGCTCACGCAGCTTCACGGTCTCGCCTAGCCCGATGCAGGGCATCAATGTCCCGGCAACGCGGATATTCGGCACCCCTGCGCTGTCCCCGCAGGACTATATGTTCCTGGGTGCGGGCGACTACCCCGGCGGCGATCGCGTCTATGCGGTTCATGAGCAGTTCGGCAACACCATCCTGAACACCACTTTCTCGGTGGGAACGACCAAGGGCAATACCGGCGTTGCCTGGATGTTCAACCCGAATGGGCCGGACGACGATTTCCTGTTGGGCACCGGGGGACTTCCGGGTCGGC
>JANXLO010000231.1 GCA_025355115.1 Chthonomonadaceae bacterium | reverse complement strand
CGTGTGCCTCCGCCAAAGCCACTGGATAACCAAAGCCTTTTGTTGCCTGATCCATGCAGAGGGCATGTGTGGCATCCAGCATTGCCGGGTCGTCCGCGACCCACTTCGGAATTTCGCATCTTGCGATCTCTGTGCCCACGTGCAGGTAGAAAAAGCAGATCGAATGCGCCTTGTACTGGTCGAGAATCTGAGAGCTCGACTCGAAGACCGCAGACCTCTCGCCCTCTCTCAGCAGCGTCTCGAAGAGATCGGCATCCCTCACTCCCTCCGTCCCGGCGCAGTCAGGGGCGATAAAAAGCGGCTTGGGCCGGGCCCGATTTGCGCAGTAGGTGTCGCAGTTGGCCATGAAGTGCGGGCAGACGGAGACCCGAAGAGAGTTCACCACGTCGCGCCCTGCCGGCCCGCTGATGTAGCCGACAAGTGGAACCGAATGATTCTGCGCGGTGTCCAAGTACCCCAGCATCGTTCCGAGCACCTCGTTCCGAAAGGCTTCCTGCTCGGTCTCCAAAGGCCAGAGTATCAGGCTGCCGTCAAACAGGGCAAGCGTTGGAGCGTCATCATGCCTTTCAGCGATCTGCTCGGCGAGGGCGGCAAACTCCGCCATCTGCCTGCGAATCCCCAGGCGTTTGCCTGCGATTGCAGTTACTTCCCCCTGTGCGGCCTCTTCGGGATCGTCTTCGGGTGAGGCGAGCATTGCATGGGAGGTGAGCGAGGCAGTCGCGCCGTCCCCATACTGGAGAACGATCACCCCTACGTTCAGCAGGTAACAGAGCGCGATGTCGTGGCGGTCCGAGACTATCTGCGAGCCGTCGGCGGCGATGACGATATACTTCTCAGAGTGCGATGGGAGCGCGACAACTAGATCAGGCGACTCCCTCCACTTCGCGACCAGCCAGGACGTTCTACAGGCGCTGATCCGCGCCTGTACGCCCTCCCATGCCGGTGAGGCGTTTCGCATCCGCGTGGAGGCTTCGACGAGGGCATCCTTAAGACGGTCACGACCGTTTGCATGTTCGGTTGAAAAACTGCATATCTGCGTTGCGATCTGACTGAAATCGAGCATCCGCCATTCTGCCCTTCATGCACTTGCTCACTCAGTCCATTTTATCATGGCGAGAGACACCTGTCAACCTGCGACAGCTTTCGCAGACGGCTTCACTGCCTTCTCCGGCTTGTCGGAGATGTTGAAGCGGTTCATCGCCATCTCAAATCCTTCCGTAAGCCCGCACTCTATCGCTTCAGCCGAACGAAGGTAGGCCTCTTCCATGAGCGGAATTTCCTCCTTGCGAAACTTCCCCAGGACATGACCCACCAGCGCGCCTGGCCGCGCTGCCCCCACCCCAAGCCTCAGACGCGGAAACTCCTGGGTTTGAAGCATGGCGATCATGCTGGACAGCCCATTATGCCCTCCCGCCGATCCCTGGAGGCGCAGCCGAATGCGCCCAGGTGGCAGTGCGACTTCATCCAACACCACCCAAACGTCTTTCGCCTCCAGCTTGTAAAACCGCATGAATGCCGCTGCCGCTTCACCGGACAGGTTCATGAAGGTCATCGGGCGGGCCAGAAGCACCTTCTCGCCTTTGATCGTTCCCTCCCCATATACGGACTTGAATCCGCGCTTGCTGACGGATATGCCGTGCCGTGCAGCAAGCAGGGCAATCACCTCGAAGCCGACGTTGTGCCGTGTCCCCTCATATTCAGCCCCCGGATTGCCAAGCCCTACGATCAGTTTCATTGCCCGTGCCTATTTCCTGACGCGCTTTTTCGGCACGACGGGCGAATTACCCAGTATTTTGCGTATTGGCTCCCGAAGCGCATCGAGAACGATGAACTCGCCGGTCCCAATGTCGCGGTAGTACCAGTGCTCCCAGCCGTTGCAGGAGGGCTTGCCCAGGCACTGCGCAGCCACTTTATGGATGGAGCCGCGCCGGTTGCCGCAAGTCACCGTCGCGTCTTCCTGAACTATGGCAACATGCTCCGTCCTGTCCAGCCTCAGCTCCGTTCCCGGCTGGATAAGGCCCTGCTCGAGCACCATTCCAAACGGCACCTTAATCTTCGGCGCGTCCAGAGGGGGCGGCAGCAGTTCGTCCGGGACGAGGGGAGGCAGCACTTGCGCGATTCGGTCTGCGGCAAGGCGGGCGTAGTGTTCCTCACGCTCGACGCCTAGCCATTTGCGCCCGAGCCGCTTAGCGACCGCGCCGGTGGTTCCCGTCCCGAAAAACGGATCGAGCACCACATCGCCCTTGTTGGTGCAGGCGCGGATGATGCGATGCAGCAGCGCCTCCGGCTTCTGCGTGTTGTGCGCCTTTTCGCCGTTGTGCTTCAGCCGCTCCTCGCCGGTGCAGAGCGGAATATGCCAGTCGCTTCGCATCTGCAGGTCGTCGTTGCCCGCCTTCAGCATCTTGTAGTTGAAGGTGTATTTCGTCTGCTTCTCGGATTTGGTCACCCACAACAGTGTCTCATGCGCATTGCAGAATCGCGTGCCCCGGAAATTCGGCATCGGATTGGTCTTCGTCCAGACGATGTCGTTCAGTATCCAGTAGCCGAGATCCTGAAGAATGGATCCGACCCGATAGATGTTATGGTACGAGCCGATGACCCAGAGCGAGCCCGTGTCTTTGAGGACATCTCTACATGCGCCGAGCCATTCGCGCGTAAACCTGTCATACTCCTCCATGCTGACAAATTTGTCCCACTCGTCGTCCACCGCGTCGACGTGAGTCATGTTAGGTCGCCAGAGCTCATTGCGCAACTGTAGATTGTAGGGCGGGTCCGCGAAAATCAGATCGACGGAGTTGGAAGGCAGGGTTTTGAGAAGATCGCGGCAGTCGCCCACGAGAACGGTGTCTAGCGGGAGAGTATCGAGAGTGTTTTCACCGGGCATAGTTCGTCTTTTCAGCTCTTTCATGGAGTGTGATTAGAGCGTCGGCAGCGACACTTCCTCCGTCATTCACCGGGATTCTCCCCGTTTCCTCTGCGCATCCTGCGCGTTTAACTCCGTTTAAGTGTCAGCGATTGAGTCTGACTGAGCCTGATTGATTCCAAATGATTCTTACTGTGAGTCATTCACACTCCCTGCGATTCATCCGGAGTCGAAAAAAAGTTTGCCCGCAAGGTAAAATCTTTTTGTGCCCATTGCCTGAGCCGCGACACTTTCCCGTTATCTCTCCCGTCTTCAAGGGTGAAGGATCTGCTGAATCGACCATGCCGACTGCCAGAATCGAGACCCATCACGAGACGCCTCACGAGAAACGCCTGATCGCACGTCTTCAGGCGGGTGAATCGGAGGCGATGGGGATGCTATTCGACCTGCATGTGGATCGAGTCTACGCGTTCGCCCGGCACCTGATCGGCAATCGCGAGGATGCGGAGGAGATCGTCTCCGAGGCGTTTCTGCGGGCTTTTCAGAGGGCGTACGGCTTCCGAGGAGAATGCACATTCCGCGGCTGGCTTTTCGGCATCACGCGCAATCTCTGCATCGACAGGATGCGGCAGCCGCGTCTGCTCCTCCTCGAACCGGAGGAGATTGAGAGGCGGACGGACGGAGGTCGGGCAGCCGCGCAGATGGAGACGACCCTGCTCGTCCGCGAGGCGCTTGCCCAACTGCCGGAAGAGCAGAGACTTGTGCTGACGCTCTGCGATGTGGAGGAGTGGGATGCCCGCGAGGTGGCTGCCCTCATGGAGAGATCCCTGCCCGCCGCCAAATCCCTGCTCTATCGAGCGCGCCGTGCCCTGCGCACCCTATTGACCGATGCCTGGCGAGAGGAAGAGGAGACCCACCATGCGATGTGAAGAGATTCGCGTTCTGCTCGATGCGCACCTCGACAATGAGTTGCCTGAGGATCTGAATCGGAGCATTGACCGCCATCTGCTACGATGTCAGGGCTGCTCCTATGAGACGCGCACTCTCGAGCAGACCCGCGCCATGCTTCGTGAGGCAGTTCCAGAGGCAGAGACCACGCCGGGCTTCCGTGAGCGCACTCTCGCCCGCCTGCTCGACGCGCTTCCCGAACTGCATCCCGTCCGTGGCGCGCCTATCTCTCGCCAATGGACACTTCCCTTCTCCAGGGAGGAGTAGCCGCGAACCGTCGACTAATTCTTCCTATGCTGAACCGCTTCGCCTCCGCTTGGCTCTATGAAGATGAGCGTTCGAGAAAGGGGCCGACGGAATGAGCGAAAGCTGGCTGATTCGCCGCATACTGCGAGGGGATAAACGGGCAGGTGAAGAGTTCGTCACCGCGCACTACCCCGCCATTTTCCGCCTGCTTCGGTTCCTCACCGGAAAAAGCGACATCGCGGAGGACCTGACCCAGCAGACGTTCGTCCGTGCCTGGCAATCGCTGGCGACATTTCGCAGCGAAGCGAAACTCTCCACCTGGCTGCACCGCATCGCCTACCACGAATACACTCACTGGCTCCGTGACCGTCATGAGCACCTCACGCTTGACGCAGCCGCACACCTGACTGCGCCCGAACGCGACGAAGAGTGGTCCACTCTCGTTCTCCCGCAGGCATTGGCGCAGCTCACCCCCGAACTGCGCGAGGCATTCCTGCTGTTTCATGTGCAGGAGCTCTCCATCCGTGAGGCCGCCTCCCTGCTCGAAATCCCGTCCGGCACAGTTAAATCACGCCTATTCACCGCTCGCCTACGTTTGCGAGAGCTACTCGAGCCGAATGCCATTGACGCTCGCCCCACTGTGGAGGCATCTTCAGCGTCTGTCGCCGCTCTCTCGGCAACGTCACCTCAGGAGGTCATTCATGAACTGTCAGCGCATTAAGCAGAGCGGCAGGGCCGCTGGATGGCTGCACTCACGATTCTGCGCCGAGTGCCGAGATGCGGAGCCTGCGGACGCTATGATCGCCTTCGGCATCGCCCAGCTAAGGAGTCACTCCATCACTGCGGACGCCATCAATGGCACCCTATCGGCTCTAGATCTGTCCCCTGTCCCCCAGTACTATCGACGCACTATCCGCGCTCGGCGCATCAGACGCAATCTCACTCGAATCTGCGCCGGCATCTTCTTGGCGGGAGTATGCGGCTTCGCTTACGACAACTGGACGCCCGTGGTGACTGTGCCGGAGCAGGTTATGCCCGCGAATAACAGTCTGCCGCTGATGATCGCCGCTACAAAAAAAATGAGCAGATCTCTCCCCAGGGCAAGCGCTGCGCTCCAGTGCTGGATGCGATCGAAGCCTCTGCATGGGGGAGGGAGAGCAGCCGTAGAGCAGATGCTGACGGAGAACCGCGAGACTATCACACTATTGCGAGGATGTCTCAACAGGC
>JANXLO010000144.1 GCA_025355115.1 Chthonomonadaceae bacterium | reverse complement strand
CCGCGCCGCCATCGAGCCAGCCATTGGACGGGCCGAACGTGGCGAGGACTTCGGTTTGGGGCGTAAGGGGGCGCAGGAGTTCGGCCCAGATTCGGCTCTCCCCAGGCTGGTCCCCGCTCCATTTGGCATTCACCGGTACTGGCTCGTCAAGCGCGAAGAACTCCGCAACCTCCGCTCCAGCGATTTCGCGGAGCGGGCCGGGCTGCAGGGCAGGGAACAGGGCATTGTGGGAGTCCTTCTGGCCGCATCGGACGCTCAGAACCAGTGCCCCGCCGCCCTCGACATAGCCGATGAGACTCTGCGCGGCGATCTCCGTCAGCAAGGTCGTTGCCGGTGCGACGACCAGTTTGTAGCCGCTCAGCGTCGCCTCCGACGAGACGATGTCGAGTCCAATCTGACGTGCCGCAAGCGGGCGGTAGTAGTCCGTGAGCAGGCCAGCGGGGTCGAAGTCCTTGTGATGCCGCTGCCAATTCACGCTCCACCTTGCGTCGTAGGAGTGGAGAAGAGCCGCCTCATTTCTCGGCTCAGTGCCCTGCAGCAGCGTGCCGACGGCCTGAAAGTCGCGCCCGATCTGCTGGGCTTCGCTGTAGAAGGGGCGGGGATTGCCGTCTGCGCCGAGCAGCGAGCCGTGCAACTGCTCCTGCCCGCCGAGCGCGGAGCGCCACTGCCAGTATAGAATGGCGTCGGCCCCATGCGCGACGGCGTGCCAGGCCATGCAGCGCGCCTCACCTTTGTTGAGTGCGTTGTTGATGCCCGACCAGTTGACGCTTCCCGGCTGAGTCTCCATCACCCAGAAGTTGCGCCGCTTGAAGCCACGGGTCAGATCGTGGGTCACGCCGCAGGCGGGGTATTTGTGATGACCGGATCCTATATACCAGTCCCATGTCGCGAAGTCGAGATCCTCGCAGATCTTGTAGTGGTCGAAGGCGTCGAACCAGCCCATGAAGTTCGACGTGATCCACTGTGTCGAGCTGGCGTTCTGACGTATCGCGTCGATCTGTAGCTTCTGAAAATCGCGCCAGGTGCGCGTAACGAAGTGGCGGAAGGCCAGCATAAGGCCGGGATTATGGCCGCCAACCGGTATGGGGATCTCGTTCCAGTCGGTGTAGGTCTGGCTCCAGTAGGCTGTCGACCAGTGCGCGTTGAGGGCCTCCAGAGTGCCGTACTGCTCGCGGAGAAAGTGCTGGAACTGGCGTCGAGCGGTTTCGGAGTAGTCCACGCGGCTGTACTCGTTGTCGAGCTGCCATCCGATCACACGGGCATCGTGCCCGAACCTCTTCGCCATCTGCTCGACGATTCGACGGGCAGACTTATGAAACGTGGAGCTGAGCGGGGAGACGTGGCAGCGATTACCATGCTGCGCGGGCCGTCCGCTCTGCTCTATCGCCAGAGTGTCCGGATGTCGATGCGTCAGCCAGGCTGGTGGCGCGGCGGTCGGAGTGCCCAGTACCACGGCCATTCCGTTCTCAGCGAGCAGGGCCACGGCCCGCTCCAACCAGCCAAACTCGTACTGTCCCTCGTTAGGCTCCAGCGAGGACCAGGCGAACTCCGCGATGCGGCAGACATTGAAGCCCGCCTCGCGCATCAGCCGAACATCCTCCGGCCATCTGCTCTCCGGCCAGTGCTCCGGATACCACGCCGCTCCCAGATGCATAAAACTGTCCCTCTTCTCTCAAATATCGCTTAGCAACTCGCCCACTCCCAACTACGTGATTTGTCTGCCTCCGGTTCAACGGAGTTACAGGCGAGCATTCACATCGAACCAATCTGTCACCATTCCAGTTCGTCGGAGGTCAAATTCAGCTTGACGCCGCCCCTGGTCTGTCCGTTTCTCAGCCATGTGTTCCAGTCTTGATGAAGAGCGACCGCCTGTGCGGGGCCGATGAGACCCGCTGCGACCGAGCGCAGAAAGGAGGTCTTGCCGGTGCCATTGTCGCCGAGAATGACGTGCCAACCAGGGGCCTGCTCCGGCAAGATCTGCCAGTCTAGTTCCTTAATTGCACGAATGTTTTCGATGCGGATTCTGGTTATATACATGGTCGGTCAACCTGTTCGGTGCATTTGTGCAGTCATCCATCTCCTACTTCAGCGAGCGGAGGATGAGGCCGCTCCATAGTTTGGGGTAGAAGAATGTGCTTTTCTGGGGCATCTTGTCGCCTGCGGCGGCGACGTCGCGAACCTCGGTAACGGTTGGGTTCTGAAGCAAACAAGCCAGCTGGAACTCACCGGACTGCACCTTCTGAACGGCCTCCTCCTCGTCGCGGGTGTAGGCGACATCGGGCGTGTGAGCCAGCGTCTGCCAATCTATGCCGAGCGTCCTGTCAAGCACCAGCGCCTGTAGGATGGTCACGTCCAGGTGCTGCCAGGCAACGCAGTGGCCCGGCTGCATGGCCGCCTCGGCCTGTGCCATATCCCGCAAAGTCAGCGAGTAGCTCCCCTGCCGTGTGATGATCGCGAAGCGCTTTTCGCCTGCAACCTCCACCTTGATCCAGGCGCGAAGATCGGCTATGGGCAGCGAGCGCACCGTGAAGTAGCGATCCAACTGAAGGACTAGCTGCTCCATTCGATCCGCGGAGATGCCCTTCACCAGTCGATGCGTCGGCAGCACGACCAGGCCTGGATCCTCGAAGGCGCTCAGCCCAACGAGGAGGTAGTCGGCGGGAACGGGAGTCGCGGATTCGTTCCCAGCCCGAACCTCGTTGCGGTAGTTCAGGCCCGTCTCGTAGCGGTGATGCCCGTCGGCGATCCACACACGGCGCGAGGCAAAAAACGACTGAAGTTCGGCGATCAGGTGAGCGTCTGTGTAGCGAAAGAGGAGGTGCTGCTCCGTCCCTGGACCAGTGCGACCGGACAGAGTAGCCTTTAGCAGAGGCTCGGCAGGTCGGGCCACGTCCAGGAGTTTGGCCACACTCAAGGTCGGGTCTTCGTAGAGCCCGTAGATAGGCTCCGGGTTGGAGTGGGTCGCGCGCATCAGGAGCAGGCGGTCGGCCTTCGCTTTCGGATGCGTCTCCTCATGCGGCAGGACAACACCCTTCTCGTACGGCTCCAACTTCAGAGCCACGAACAGCGTGCGACGCTCGACGCTGCGCTCGGGCTCCAGGGGATGCTCGAAAATCTGAATATACTCGTAGAGCGCGGGCGCATCGTCCTGCACCATCATCCCATTCGCAAGGCAGTCGTGCAGGAACTCCGCCGCTCGGGTGTACCGGTTGCGGCTCTCGTCGTCGCCAATCTCCTCACGAGCCAGCATCAGCCGGACGATATTGGCGGGGTGACGCGCATGAAGCCCCTCCTGTTCGGCGGGGGAGAGCACATCATACGGGGGCGCGATGACGTCGGCAATTGGCACTTGGGCCGGGTCAAAATGGATGCCGGCAAACGGGACGATCTCAGCCACAGTCTCTTCAATTCCTTTCATGCAACATGCCAGGCACTCGGCCGTCGTTGGGGAGCTGTGCCCACTTTAAACTATACCGCAAAACAGGCGAAAGCAAAGCCGGCAAGCCTCTGTACCGGGCGAGAAAACTGAGGAAACAAAATCACGTCCAGCCACGTTCTTATTGGAAAGGATTGTCGTTGCCCGTAATCTGAACTGCGAGGTCTGGCCAATAGGCCAGAGAATCAACGGCTCTCACGTCCGAAGGAGGAAATTTTCACTATGGTTACCCGATCCCGCGCAGTGTTCACGACACTAGTTGGCCTTTCCCTGGCTGGCCTCTGCCTCGGCTCCGCTCGCGCGCAGTCCGGAATGGGCACAATGAAGAGCAAGTCCATGAAGCAGGACAGGATGATGACGAACGATCAGGGAATGATGCATGACGGCATGATGCGCGACGATATGATGATGGATGGAATGATGGACCCCGCCCCCCTCGACTATCCCTTCGCAGCACCCGGCACTCTGCACCTCTATCACTACACCGACTATTCTCACCGACAAATCGCCGAGCAGTCCTACTACATGCAGAAAATGGACGATATGCATCACGAGGCTGCGATGTTGCGTGACAGGATGATGGCCCGTGAAAAAACGATGGGCAACGACTCATCCATGATGCACGATGGCTACATGTGGATGGACGACAACGGAATGATGATGAATGGAATGATGATGAAAGATGGCGTGATGTCGAGCGGCATGATGGCCGACCCTGCGCCCATCAATTACCCTTTCGCCGCGCCTGGGAGCCTGCATCTCTACCACTGGGTGGACTATACACAGAAGAGAATGGCCGAGCAGTCCTCTGCAATGCAGAAAATGGACGACGCTCACATGCAGGACAAAATGATGCGCAACCGCATGATGATGCGCGAAGGATACATGCGGACAGACGATAACGATATGACCATGGATGACCAGATGCTGGATCCCGCTCCCCTTGGCTACCCCTTCGCGGCTCCCGGCAGCCTCCACCTGTATCACTACACGGACTACACCGGCAAGCATATAGCGGAGCAGTCCCCCACGATGCAGAAAATGGACGACGCTCACATGCAGGACAAGAGGCGAATGGATCGCATGAATACGCCTAAAGCCAAGTAGTCTAGGCGCATTCAAAAGGAATAGGGTGGACGAACTTTTGGTTCGTTCACCCTAATTTTTTGCCAGCTACCGTTCAATACCCGGGTTCAATCTGGAGTACTGCTCTTTAATTGTCGTCAGAGCGGGATTTTGCCTCTTGCACGGCTTTGCAACTTCGCAGAGAGACGTTTTGCGGCAGGCTCTCATAGCCTTTCCAGGCATACGGGTCCGTGCCCGCGACTTGGAGAACGCTCCGGCGATCGGCACCTGCAACCGACTCGCCCTCCTTTACCGACCAGGGCAGTAGCGACCAGGAGTTCATATAGTGGTTTACAAGGACTCGGCGGTAGACTTTGCTCCGATTCCTGCGTGACCGGTGCAGCAAGTAGCCATTGAAGAAGACGAGCGAGCCTGTCGGCACCTCTACAGGCACTTCGTTGGTCTCATCGAAGCCAAAGCTCTCTCCTGCGAAGTCGAACTCATCCGGGTCGTTGTGCGAGCGCTGCGGATAGAGATACCCCATACGGTGAGAGCCGGGAATGACCCAGAGGCAGCCGTTGGCGATGTCGGCGTCGTCCATAGCGATCCAGGCGCCGATCAGCGAGCGGTCACGAGTGGGTATATAGATCTCGTCCTGATGCCATGCCTGACCTTGAAACTGCGGCGGCTTGACGAAAAGCATCGACTGCATGCACTTCACGCTTCCGTCCCAGTAGGGCAGATGCGCGGCCGTAATCTGGCTCAGAATGCCGCAAATTTTCGGATGACGGATGTACCGCTCCATCACCGGGCTGATGCAGTGCGGCTGGTGAATGCAGAGTATCGTCCGAAGCACTGCGTCGTCGCTGATCGTCTCAGGCACAGGCGGTATCGAGTCGCAGGGATAGCCGCCGCGCGCGACTTTCACCGCGTCGTTCCGCAGCTCCTCGACCTCCGCCTCCGACATTAGCTTTGGCACGACCAGATAGCCGTTCTCGACGAAGAACTGCACCTGCTCCTCCGTCAGCATTTTAGGCACATCGATGGTTTGTACTTCAACAGTAGGCATGAAGCTGTCCTCGCAAAAAAAATTGAACGGCGGCTGTCGAAAGCCCGTCGCGTCGTCCTATTATAACACCTGCGCGTCGCGCTTGCAAACATGCAAGAAGGCATGGCCAGACGGCCTGACAATCCATGCGGAAGTGATGCTCGCTTTGTCGCAGGGCGGGGAGTGTGCTATAATAGACGACGCTTTTACTTCTGTCTGAGCGCATTTAAGGAGATTTTTCTGTGATTATCATTTTGGAGCCGGGCGCGACTCCCGCACAGCGCGAAGAGCTTGTCGCCGACCTCCATGCGCGCGGATACGGGGTACACCTTTCCGAGGGCGTCGAGCGCACCATAGTCGGCGTGATCGGGACGCCCGAGCGCGACAAGGAGGGCTTGGTCGAACAGTTCGAGGCGCTGCCGTTCGTGGAGCGCGTCGTGCCAATCCTCAAGCCCTATAAGCTCGTCGGCAAGGCGTTCAAGCCGGAGGGCACGGTCATCAATGTGCGCGGAGTGCAGATCGGCGGCGGGACCCTCTGCGTCATGGCTGGCCCCTGCACGGTCGAATCGCCCGAGATGCTTTTCGAGACCGCGAAGATGGTCAAGGCGCAGGGCGCGCATGTGCTTCGAGGCGGCGCATTCAAGCCCAGCACCTCGCCCTACTCTTTTCATGGGATGGGAGAGGACGGGTTGAAGCTACTTGCGGAGGCACGCGACATGACCGGCCTGCCGATCATCACCGAGGTCATGGACACCCGTGACGTGGAGCTTGTCGGCAAATACACCGACATCTACCAGATCGGGACGCGGAACATGACGAACTACTCTCTGCTGCGCGAAATGGGAACAACTCGCAAGCCCGTCATGCTGAAGCGCGGATGGGCAAGCACGATCGAGGAGTGGCTGCAGGCGGCGGAGTACATCGCCAGCCAGGGCAACTACGAGATCATTCTGTGCGAGCGGGGCATCCGCACTTTCGAGACCTATACGCGCAACACATTCGACATCAACGCCATCGCTGCCATAAAGGAGCTGTCTCATCTGCCAATCTTCGCCGACCCCTCGCACGGCACCGGCAAGCGCAGCCTGGTCTCCGCGGTCAGCCTTGGAGCAGTCGCGACTGGCGCGGACGGCCTCATGATCGAGACCCACCCGAATCCCGAGAAGGCGCTGAAGGATGGCCCGCAGTCGCTCTCATTCGGGCAGTTTGAGAAGCTGATGCAGGATGTTCGCCCCATCGCGCAGGCGGTCGGAAAGACTCTTTGAGCGACGCCGCTCTCATCGCAACGGATCGCCCCTCCTTCGCATCGGAAGGAGGGGCGAACTCTTCTTTGCCTTTCGCGCCCTTCCAGCAGGCGACGATCCTTGGCGTAGGGCTGATGGGCGGTTCGCTAGGCATGGCCCTTCGGGAGCGGAAGCTAGCCCGCACCGTTACAGGTTGGGACCGAAGCTCCGAGGCACTAGAGACGGCAGTTCTGCGCGGAGCGATTGACTTGGGAACGCAGGAGCTTGCCAATGCCGTCCGCGATGCCGAAGTGGTCTTCCTCGCTGTGCCGATAGGCGTGTTGAGCGACTTGCTGAAGCGCATCGCACCACTCGTCCGCCCGGACGCACTGATAACTGATCTCGGCAGCGTTAAAACAGAGATCGTCGCTGAAGGCGACCGCCTGTTCGGCAGCCGTTTCATCGGCGGGCACCCTATGGCTGGCTCGGAGCAGGGCGGAGTGGGGGCCGCTCGTCCCGATCTCTTCACCGGCGCGGCGTGGGCCGTCATACCCTCCGCATCCTCTGCACCACCCCATCTCGCTCGGCTTCTGGCCCTGATTGGGGCTCTTGACGCCCGAGCTATCCTGCTCGATGTTGCCGAACACGATAGACTCGTAGCGCTCGTCAGTCACCTGCCCCATGCCATCGCCTTCACGTTGCACAGAACGGTAGGGGCCGACCCGGAGCATGACGCAGCCCTTCAACTAGCGGGAGGCAGCTATCGTGACATGACTCGCGTCGCCTCCTCAGACCCTGCCTTCTGGCGCGATATTCTCCTGGCCAACCGCGAGTTCATGCTCCCCGCTCTCGCTGCCTATGAGCTCCTCCTCACAGAACTGACCGAAGCGATCCGCGAAAATGACCCTGCCGCGCTTGATCGCGCGCTCTCTTTAGGGAAGGGGCGAGGGGACTAGGCATTTAACTCCCCTTCCCTTCAGGGAAGGGGCGGGGATTACGCAACGAGCAATGCGAGTTCACATCAAAAAAGTTGCGCCAATCGAAGATTTCGATTGGCGCAACTTTTTTTAGAAGCACGAAATAGGACGGACTAGTTGCCTCGCTTGCCCACGTTCT
>JANXLO010000137.1 GCA_025355115.1 Chthonomonadaceae bacterium | reverse complement strand
CCTTACGACCTCTGAAATGCGGCGCGGCCCGGTGAGCAGTCATTGTCAGTACCCCTTTCAGCTTCCCTTAGATACTGTAGCACGAATATTAATTTCGTAACACTGTCTATTACGCCGCTTCTCGCCTTGAATACTCCAACATTCTACTTTTTCCTCGAAAATGTAACCTGCGGTCAATCTGAAGCCTCTTTTTCGACTGCCGGAAATGGTCCTGCCGTGCGCGAAGAGAGGCGCGCTCGCCATGACAGAGCCGTATAGTCCGCGCATCATCAGGGTATAATCAGGGCGTCTCAGAATAATTATCTCCATCGAATCCCGCTTTCGATTCACGTCACCTGGGTTTGAGATACTGCTAAATCTCACCATTCCGTGTCACTTTCCGTTGCGTCTTCCTGCCGATAGTGCTCCTATTTCGATTATGAAACATTGCCCGCGCTGCAAACAGGATAGAGAGGAGGCGGAGTTTGGGAGGAACCGGACACGCCCGGATGGCCTCCAGGTGCAGTGCCGCGCCTGCATAAAGCTCATTCACCATGACTGGTATGAGCGCAATAAAGGGCGCCACTATGGCAATGTCCAGAGACGCCGGAAACCCTTCGCCGACGAGATTTCCCGCCATCTGCTCGCCTACCTCAAAGCCCATCCCTGCATCGACTGTGGCATCACCAATCCATTGGTGTTGGAGTTCTGCCCTCCCCAGGGAAAAAGACTGGCATTCGCCGCACTTCTGACAGCGGAGACGACCTGGGATACGATTCTGCCGGAGTTGGAGAAGTGCTCGGTGCGCTGCGCGAACTGTCGCCGCATCAAATCAGCAAAGCAATATGGCGCCCGCCATGCGCTCTTGATAGGGCTTCGCATCGAAGAAGATGACGCACAATCCTCCCCGCCGCCATCCCCATGATTTCCGAACTTCGTGAATGCACATGCCCCACGCTCGAATTGTGGCGACTGCAAGCCTCGGTAGGCAACAGGAGCAAAAAAATTGAGTCCTGCCCTTGACAGGAACGACGAAGTAGGGTATTTTTTACAAATGCTTCGTCATGCGGAGCTGCAAGTACATCGGTTCCTCGGTAGGTGAGGTTCCCGCGCGACACATAAGCCACTGCCCTATGGCGTCCAGAGACGTTTCCAACAGGGTATAACAGGCACTCCCGACATAAGGGTTTGCATAATGTGGCTGAGACCTTCCGGTCTCTCACGGTGCGCGGTGCCGAAACTCAAACGAGTGGGGACATCAGGTTCATTGATTCGTGTAGAGTCACTGTGCTTTTTGACGGCTTACGCCCTTTCCCTCACTTTGGGAGAAGGGTTTTTTTGTTGATAGTCCCTTCTGATGAGTTTCGTCGTCTGGAGAAAATAATGAGCAGTGCCAGTCCCAAGCCTCCCGCATTCGGGGGGCGATACAAAAACTCCGTGAAGCCCGTGGTCGACCAACAGTAGCCCCTTCGTGCGCTGATGTTTCGCCGTCGCCGGTTTCACATAACGTGAACTCGAGGCGCGTGAGACTTATTCTGAAACTGCTCATTCCCCCGAGCAGCTCCAACTCTCCCGTTCCTTTCCAGACTTTCCCTGGCCGCAGAGCCGCTTGTCCCGCCTATATCAGGCAGGCATCTTGCGACGATTCTGTTAGAGGATTAATGACTGTCTGTTCGCCTTCTGCCACAGCAGGTGCTCGTCGCTGCCACATGGGGCAAAGCAGTCGTTTTCGGCCCCAGCAGTCAGGGCGGCAAAACTGCAGAAAAGGACACTTTTGTCATGCGCCATGCACTCCTGCATATGATGAACCTGGCGGCAGTCGATGTCATCGGCCGCCTGGATTTTGCGATGATCGCCCGTCTGCTGCTCACCCTTCTGCTCTGTGGGGCGGTTGGGCTGGAGCGATCCACGCATGAGAGAGCGAGCGGCTTCCGCACTCATATCATGGTCGGGCTAGGAGCCTGTCTGATGACGCTAGCGGGAGGGTACGGATTTCGCGAGCTCCACGCCAATGCGGTTGGAGACCCGATGCGCATCGCGAGCTATGTGGTCTCGGGCATCGGTTTCCTGGGAGCGGGCGCCATCCTGCGGCACGGCACCACCATTCGCGGCCTTACCACTGCGGCTAGCCTGTGGAGCGCAGCGGGAGTGGGCATCGCGGCGGGCGTTGGGCTGGGCGGATTGGCGGCTGTCGCGACGGCTCTTATGCTCTTCACGCTCTCTCCGCTTCAGAAATGGGAGGCTCGCCTGCGGCTGGGAAACGGTGCGGGCAATATGATCGTTCATCTGAACAACGACAGTGAAGCGGTGGGGAAAGCTCTCGCCTTTCTGGGCAAAGCGGGAGTGTCCGTCAGAAAAGTCACCGTCACGCCGGGAGCAGGGGAGAGCGCTATTTTGAGGGTGGAGATGGGACGCTCTCTGCGTTCGGAGCAGGTCACGCCCCTCGTGCAGAGGCTTCTCGCTCTGAAATACGTTTCGCGCGTCGACACCACCGACCTCAACTTCGATGAGGAGGAGAAGACCCCTGACATGGATCAGGTGCAGATCGTGGACAGCGATCCGCCCAACGATCTTGCCGCAGACGTTTTGAAGGGGGATATTCCCTCTGCCGCGGAGTCGACTTCGGAGCAAAAATAGCAGCATGAAGCGGAAGACGACGCTGCCGATCGGTCTGGCCATCGCAGCTATTTTCCGCTAGGTCTGACCGTGCGTTGCGCCGAGTCAATCGGATGCCCGACCGTCGTGATTGTTCATATTAACGAAAAGGAGGATGGCGGAATGCAGTCGATAGAAGTGAACGAAAAAGAGATGAATGCTACCGAACAGGC
>JANXLO010000551.1 GCA_025355115.1 Chthonomonadaceae bacterium | reverse complement strand
GCTTTGGCGGAGGCACACGAGCAGGCCACGGTGCGCAATTCAGAGAAGGACGCCTTCCTGCATCTTCTCGAGAGATCGTTTATTCGCTCGGGACAGCCTTCCATACGAACGCAGAAAGCGGTATCCAAACGCGCCCGACGCGTCTAACTGACGTGGGCGCAGTTCATAAAATGAGGAGTAGAACACCATGACGAATGAGAACTCATCAGGAATGTCGAGGCGCGAACTGCTTCAGCGCGCGGCTATCGGCACCGCAGGCCTGGCTCTGTTACCGGCGACCGCGTTCGCCGGGGGAGCGCCCAAGCCCTATAAGCCCTTCCGCATGGCGATCCAGTCGTATACGCTGAGAGGCTACAAACTGGACGAGGCACTGGAGAAGACTAGGGGTTTGGGCCTGAAATTCTGGGAGGGGTGGGATGGCCACATGCCCGTCACCGATGATCCGAAGGTCATCGCCTCGTACAAGGAGAAGCTGGCGGCGAACGGCATCAAAATGCCCACTTACGGCGTGGTGAGCTTCAACAATAACGAGGCCGACGTACGAAAGAAGTTTGAGTTCGCAAAGGCGATGGGAATCACGACGATGTCGGCTTACCCCTCTGCCGACTCCTTCCCGTTGCTCGATCGAATGGTCACGGAATACAGGATCAATCTGGGCATCCACAATCACGGTCCCGGTGACAATCTGTACGACAAGATCCAGAAGGGCGTTGATGCTATCAAGGGGCACAATGATCGCATTGGAGCCTGCATCGACACGGGACACTACCTCCGCTCCGGTGAGCGGCCAGAGGTCGCAGCGGACATGTTCGGCAAGAGGGTCTACGGAGCGCATCTCAAGGACGTAAAGGAAGGCCCCGGCGACACAAAGACGTTCACGGAACTCGGCAAGGGTGCCCTTGACTTGAACATTTTCCTCAAGGAGCTAATCAAGCACGGCTACCCGCAACGCGGCGTCCTCGCACTTGAGTACGAGGAGCATCCCGACAACCCGATTCCGTACATCGAGGAGTGTCTCAAAACGCTGCGAAACAGTTTGGACACTATCAACAACTACACCCTCATAGGAAAGTAGGCGGTTCATGTCCTGCCGCATAACCGAGATCGAGCGTATCACCATCGACGTCCCGTTCACGCCGCGTTGCCTGGAGTGGAACGCCAGGGAGGTCTGGCAGTGGCGAATCGTCGAGGTGATACGAATCGTCACGGACGCGCCTGGCATCGTGGGCTATGGCGAGACTTTGCCGCATTACACATGGGGGAAGGTCACGGATGCGGCGATAGAGCGGGCGAAGGGCTGTAATCCAGCTGAACTCCTCGGCGACGACAGCCTTGGATCGGGCCTGCAGATGGCCCTATACGACGTCGTCGGCAAGGCCCTGGGGGTTCCGGCCTACCGGTTGTTCAATCTGCCTCGGGTTCGCGAATGGTGCCCGCTCTCCTGGTGGAACATCGACATGCCCCCCGAGGCGTTCGCGGAGGAGGCGAAGGAGGCTCTAGCCAGGGGATACACCTCCTACAAGATCAAGGCGAGGCCCTGGTGGGACGTCTACGCGCAGGTGGAGGCGATCAGCGCGGTCACTCCTCCTCATTTCAAGCTTGACCTGGACTGGAACAATATGCTGCTGAATGCCGGCAACGCCGCCCCGGTTCTGACGGAACTCGATAAGTACGAGCGGGTGGCGATTTACGAATCGCCCATCATGCACCGTGATGTGGAGGGGCATCGGCAGTTGCGCCAGAAGACGACGCGGCCGCTCTCCCTGCATTTCGGCGATCCGCCTTTCCCCACTGTCGTTCGCGATGAAGTTTGCGACGGCTTCGTTGTCGGGGGAGGGGTAGCGAGCATCCTGCGGCAGGCGACTCTCTCCGCTACGTTTGAAAAGCCCTTCTGGTTGCAGATGGTAGGCACAGGCCTCACGACAGCAATGTCCCTCCACCTTGGCGCGGTGCTGCCCTTCGCGCAGTGGCCCGCCGTGAACTGCCTGAACAACTACGCGGACGACCTTCTGTCCGAGCCGCTCACCATCAAGGGCGGGTTCGCCAAAGTTCCAGAGGCCCCGGGACTCGGTATAACGGTCGATGAGGAGGCTCTGATGCGCTATCGGATGGATCCGCCGTATGAGTTTCCGAAGCCGCGCCTGCTGCTCTCTGTGGTCTGGGAGGGCGGAAGAGTCATGCACTACGCGAGCATGAAGCAGTGCTGGGACGACTGCCTGGCAGGCAATCAGCCTGTCCAGGAGCGCGGTGTCCGCATGGAAGTTCGTGCGGACGATGGGTCCAGCGATTGGGCTCAGCTCTACTCCCGCTGTGAACTCGCGCCGGTACGCGACCAGCGATGATCTCAATTGTCGAGAGTGAACGGGCGTAATGATGACAGTTCGACAGTGTGTTCAGATGCTTTCGCTCGTCCTTCTGATGGGAATGATGGCGCCTGTCGTAAGTGCGCAGGCGTTTGATGAGGATCACAAGGAGAGCATAAACGGCACTGTACTGCATTTTCGGGTGCGCGGCGCGGACAAATCCAATCCCTATCTAGTAATTCTACACGGCGGGCCAGGCTTCTCTGCACATATGTTCTACGATTGGGGCTCGAGCATCGAAGCTTTCGTCAACGTCGTCTATCTTGACCAACGCGGAAGCGGAGAGTCCGCGAGAATCGCGATATCCATCTTCACTCAGCCTAAACCGGAAGAGGTGAAGGACTACACTATCGCCAATCTGCTCAAGGACCTCGAGGGAGTCAGGGAGTTTCTGAAAGTAAAGCGATGGTTCGTGTTGGGTCACTCATGGGGCGGAATGCTTGGACTTGAGTATTGCACAGCCTATCCTCAAAGCATTTCTGGCTATATCCACATGGACGGCCTGCTATCTCAGCCGATGGCTCAGGATGCTATCCTAGATCATGCGCAGCTAAAGTTCGAGACCGAGGCAAAAGGTGCTGATGCCACTAGCGCAGGCCGAGCGAAAGCGATGCTTCCTGAAGTTAAGAAAATCCGCGCTCTCAAGCCCGGGATGAATCGGATGACCGGAACATTCCGGCTAATCTATATGATGCTCGGCGAGCTCTACTATGCCAGGCCGGCTGATATCGGCGCACTGAACAAGCGCATCAGTGAGGCCATCAAGAAATACAACGTGCCTTCTTCAGCCCTGAACGCTCAAGAGCCCGCGTTCGCGCTCATCCAGACGGAGCACTACGATACGCGTGACGACACGCCGCTTCTGGATAAGATACACATTTCCACGCTCATCATAAACGGCAAGCAGGACGGGCTAATAACTCCGGCTATGGCGGAGCTCGCACATAAGCACATCAAGGGCTCTACCCTCGTGATTCTGAACAACAGTGGACATTTCCCCTTTCTGGAGCAACCGGAAGAGACCACTGCCGTCATCCGCAGCTTTGTCGCCGCACATTCCACGAAACCTTAGTCAGGAGCGCACACGTGCATTACGGAGAACGTCTCTGGACCGAAACTAAAGACTTTGTCGGCAAGGTTGTAGTGGTTCCCATCGGTTCGCTGGAGCAGCACGGGCATCATTTGCCCATGCTGACGGACAGCATGATTGGCGCGGAGATCGCACGGCGCGCTGAGGCGGAACTAGCAGGCATCGCCCTTTTTACGCCCCTTCTCTGGGTTGGGGCATCCGACCATCATCTGGGGTTCAAGGGCACGATCAGTCTGAGCAACAACACCTACATTTCAGTGCTTGTCGAGATTTTGGAGAGCCTCATCAGCGCGGGTCATCGGCGGATACTGCTGCTCAATTCGCATGGCGGGAACATCATCCCTGGGCGAATGGCGCTATACGATGTGCAGCTGCGCCACCGGGACAAGCCTGACCTCTGGCTCTCCCTTGCCACCTGGTTCACCCTTGCTGCGCCGCAGATCGCCGCACTGGAAGGACTGGCTCAGAAGTTGGTGACGCACGCTTGCGAGCTTGAGACAAGCATGATTCTGCACCTTCGCCCGGAGCTGGTGCGAATGGACGTCGCCATAGGTACGACCATACCGATAGACTCTGCCTTCTGGACGCCGGATTTCACGTCTCCAAGCAGAGTCGATGTGGCCAGAGCGTTCGATCAGTTGAGCGTTTCCGGCGCATTCGGGCATCCCGAAGTGTCAACGGCCGAGAAGGGCGAGTTGCTCTTCGATACGGCGGTGAAGGAGACAGTGGCCTTCGTGCGGGAGTTCGCAGCCTGGAAGCCGGTGGAGCCACAGTGAACGAGACGCAGTTGACTGTGGTGGACGGGATTCTGACAGAGAATTCGTCGACTCTAGCCCCGGTATTACCGGTTCGCTCGGGGCTAAATCACTACCTGAATGCGAAGGTAATGGTATACTACAATTCGCAGTCCAGTTATTCCGATACAGGCCGCATCACCTATTTGGACACGCATTGGATCGAGCTCACGAAAGAGAACGGCGAACGCCTTCTCGTGCCGACCGCCGCAGTCCGCATTTTGAAGCTGCTGGAAGTCAATCGCCACACGGAGGATGCAGCGACCCTGTTGCGCCCTGTGGAGTGAAGGCTCCGGCCAGAAGAGAGAGTGAAAACGAATTGGCAGAACGAAGATCCGGCGGCAAAGGCCGCAAACGAACCTCCCGACCCTCTCATCCAGGCTTCTCGACCGGCCGACAGGCAGCGATAGCCCGCAATCAAAGCACCGCTGCGGCTCATGTAAAAGTTACAGAGCGCGCCACTCCGGTCGTGGCTGCGGCCCCGCCACAGATAGCAGCGTTCCGCATCGTCATCGCTGTTCATCGGCCGCGCTATCGCGGACGGTGCGAGCGAGCTGCCGCACTGGCAGGCTGGGAAGTGGTTTCCCTTCTGAATCGGCAGGATCCTGTCGGGCTGGTGCAGAAGAAGCCCGGTCCCCCCGACCTATTGATCCTATCCGGTGATTTTGGCCGACAGAAGGACTTCGCCATTTTCAGGGCCGTGCAGTCGCTCCGCGAGAAGGGAATGAGAATTGTCGGGCTGGTGGAGGATTGCGAAACCGCTCCTGAGGGATTCCCTGGCTCCGCTCCCGCCGATATCTGCGACGTCTGCCTCGTTCCACCCTACACCGCCGTCGCGTTGCGTGCGCTCTTCGTGCGACTCTACGAGGAGATGCGCGGGAAGCCCGCTCCGCCACCCATCAAGACTGCTCCTGCGAC
>JANXLO010000100.1 GCA_025355115.1 Chthonomonadaceae bacterium | reverse complement strand
TTCGACCTCGCGTCAACGTGGATGGGCTTATCACCATGCGCGTTCATCCCGTGGTCAGCACGATCACAGGCATCGGGGCGGGCAACCTGCCTCAGACGAGCACACGCGAGGCGGAGACGACCGTCCGCGTCAAGGATGGGGAGACGGTCGTGATAGGCGGTCTGATTCGGGATGAGATGTCCAAGGTGGTGCAGGAGATCCCGTTTCTGTCCAAGCTGCCTCTCGTCGGAGAGCTGTTCCGCAACACATCCACCAATCACCGGCATAGTGAGATCATGGTCTTCATTACACCGAGAATTGTCAAGTAGGAGAGACCGATGAAATTTCGTCCGGAGGATAAGCCAAAAGTAGCCGCGCTGGGAATCTCCATCGTGCTGGTGCTTTGTCTGTTTGGCCGTCTGGTTATACCGCGTCTGCTGATCAACAACACGGTTAATGCCCCCGTTGCACGGGCATCCGCTGCCGTTGCTGCGCGGCCCTCCGCGGCATCGGGCACCCTGCCTGCCGTCGCCACAGGTACTCCGGCGGGGAACGCAATCGCGCCGCCTATCGGCTCTGTGCCAATCCTGCCCGCCGGAGTTCACCCAGGGGCGACATTAGCAGGAAAGCCCGTCCTCCCTGGAGCCGCGCCAGTCGCCGTAGCCGCACGGGCAGCCGATCCCTTTTGGCGGCCACTGGCAGTCGCCATGCAGCCTCCGAAGATCGACGCCTATCACGGAAAGCCTGCAACGCCATCCATCGCTCCAAGCTCCGAAACCAGGCCGGCTCTGGCTCCGATCTCGGTCCCGCCGATTGCGCCGCCCCTCCTTCCCGAGATGGAGTTGCAGGGAACGGTTCTCGACGAGACGGCAATCGCCGTCCTGCGAGTGGGAGGGCAGACTCGCTTCATGCAGGAAGGCGACCTCCTGGAAGGCGGATGGGCTCTCGTCCGTATCCACGGCAGCGCCGTGCTGCTGCGAAAAGGCCGGCGCGAGATTCATCTCACTGTGGGACAGTGGCGCCCGCAGGAGATGTCTCCGGTGAATGCAAACGCCGTAGGGCTTACTGGCGCTCCCCCCGCCTTTCAGGCTTCCGCACGAATTCCCTGACGCAGTACCGTTCGATGGCCACCTCCTCGAAGGCGGAGGATTGCGTCAAGGGGCAAGCTTAGCCATGTACCCTTTTGGAGATGCGCAGCCGAACAGACGGGAGCGGCGGGCGGAGATCGCGCCCGGCCCCTGAAAAGCAGCATCGTATGGAGCGTGACCGAATGGAAACGGCGTTGCAAAATAGCGAGTTGCCTCCTGCCCTAAAGCAGAATCGGCTTCCGGGCGCGAATCGAGGCTCGACGGCAGACCTGAGCGACTTCTCAACACGAAATGATCCTCAGGCGCTCGCCGATGAACGCTCTCAAGCACTGGAAAACCTCCGCAAAAGCGAGGAGAGGTTCCGCTGCCTTGCCACCGCCACTGGACTGATAGTCTGGACGGCGGACAGGAATGGCGAGCTGACGACCCTCAGTGCCACAGGACTCGAATTCGGCGGCAGAGCGCTCGCGGAGCTGCATCAGACGGCGTGGATGGAAATGGTTCATCCGCACGACAGGCAGCGGACGATGCTCCGTTGGCGAAGTGCAGTGGCGGAGAAGACGGTCCACGAAGGCGAGTATCGGCTACGCCGCTGCGACGGTGTCTACCGTCACTTCAAAGTGCGTGCCGTTCCTGTATTCGAGCCGGACGGCACCCTGCGTGAGTGGGTCGGGCAGTGCCAGGATGTGACGGAGCGCAAGCAGGCTCAGGAGGAGATTCGCCAGAGCGAAGCGCGCTTCAGGGCCGCCATAGAGGGCAGCGTGGACGCCTTCATCCTGCTGGAGGGGATTCGAGATTCTGCAGGTGTCATCATCGACTTCCTCTACGTCGATGCGAATCACTGCTGGACGATGTGGACGGGATTGAGCCGGGCGAAAACGATCGGCAGATCGCTGACGGAGATGTGCCCTGGGAGATCAGTGGATGCTGTCATCGCGAGCTATCGCCGTGTCGTCGATTCGCAGCTGACTCTCGAGGAGGATTCCGAAACCTCTCTTCCCGCCGTCAAGGCACGCTGGACGCATTCACAGGTCGTGCCGATCGGAGATTGCGTCGCGGTGACGATGAGAGACATCTCCGAGCGGAAGTGGTTTCAGCAGCGACTGGAGGAGCAGATCGCATGCATCAGCGAGACAAACCTCCAGCTCGAGGCGCAGCAGATCCAGCTGGCGGCAGCCAACGTACGCCTGGAGATTCAGGCGCAGACGGACGGACTGACGGGGCTGAAGAATCATCGCGCATTCCACGAGAGGCTAGCTGAGGAGGTGCAGCGCACACACCGCTACGACGCCCCTCTATCGCTTCTCCTGATTGATGTCGATCATTTCAAGCAGTACAACGATCAGTTCGGCCATCCGGCAGGGGACAGAATCCTGCAGCAGGTCGGGCAGATACTTCTGGACAGTGTTCGGGCGACGGATGTGGCGGCACGCTACGGGGGGGAGGAGTTCGTCATCATTCTTCCCCACACGACTTCGGACGGCGCCTGTCTGCTGGCGGAGAATCTGCGCAGGGCATTCGAGCTGGCCGAATGGCCGGACCGTGCGATTACGGCCAGCTTCGGCGCTGCGACATGGACAGCCGAGACGGAGCATGCGACGGATTTCGTGGCCGAGGCCGATGAAGCGCTCTACCATGCCAAGCACAAGGGCCGCAACTCGGTGTCGCACTTTGCCGATTGCAACTCGCTGAGAAGCAGGCTGTCAAGAGAGCCGACTGCGGGGTTGCATGTACCGCCGCAATCGGTGCCGATGGACGGTCTGGCGACCGAGTTAATGCAGACATTCGACACGACGATCGAACGATGGTCGCACCTGCTCGACTTGCGCGACAAAGAGACGGAAGGCCATGCGCTGCGCGTGACCGAAATGTCGATACGCTTGGCGAAGCGCATGGGGATGGACGCCAATCAGCAGGTCTATCTGCGCTGGGGCGCACTCCTCCACGATGTCGGCAAAATGGTCGTGCCCGACCTCATTCTGCTCAAGCCTGGCCCCCTAACGCTGGAGGAGCGGGATGTGATGCGCCAGCATCCCACCTTTGCCTACGAAATGCTCTCACCGGTTCCCTTCCTGCGCCCCGCGCTCGACGTGCCGCGCTACCACCACGAGAAATGGGACGGCACGGGCTACCCAGAGGGGCTCAGTGGTGAGGATATCCCGTTCTCCGCTCGACTGTTCGCCGTAGTGGACGTCTGGGACGCCTTGCGCACGAACCGCCCTTATCGGAGCGGGTGGGAGGAGGCTCAGGTGCTCGCCCATCTTCG
>JANXLO010000075.1 GCA_025355115.1 Chthonomonadaceae bacterium | reverse complement strand
CGGAAAGCGAGCTGAAGCGCGTAAAGGGCTGGGGAATCCGGAGACCACTGCTTCAGAGTCTTACCTTTGATGGAAGTGAACAGGGTAGTGATATTGCGCCCGGGGGTGACGGAGAGGTTCTGCTCTGAGCGATGCAACTCCTTATCCGGCTTATTGAGAGCGATGACTCTGCCTTCCAACGTCGCGGTGCCGGAGTTGTCGGAGGTATTCTCGAGCGTAACCGATGTCGAAAGTTGCCCCAATCCACCTGCGGTGGGGAATATGTCCGACAGGTAGGCCTCGTCATGGGCCAGCAGAAGCACTCCCTGCCAAATCCCTGCACCGCGTTTTGCGTTCCCTTCGACTCGAACGGCCAGAGTATTGGTTGCTCCAAATTGCAGTGATTTGGTCACATTGATCTCAAACGGCACAGCACCGCCTTCGTGTTGGCCGATCGTCACGCCATTCAGCCAGACAGTCGCGCTTTCAGACACCGCCTCGAATCGCAGGCGGACAGTCTGCTTCTTCCATTTTATGCTTGGTTCGAACTCCCGCCAATACCATGCGACCCCGGAGTAGCCCGGCGCTGCCTGCACATTCCAAAGTGAGGGAACCGCGATCTGTTTGGCTCCAGCGGGAATGACTTTCTGCCAGCTCATCTGCTCGCCGCTGCTCTGGGAGTCTGTGAGAAACTTCCAGGCGCCATCGATTACGAGCGTCTCCCTGCCTTTGCGTGCCTCTGTAACGACCGTCGCTTTTTTCGGAGGCGCAGCGCCAGCTCGTGTCGACAACATCAAGCCCGAAAGGGAGCATGGCAAGAGGGCCGCCATGAGCAGCAATGGCTTGACTGAGGGAACAGGCATGATACAGTGGCCTTTCAGGGGAAGAGCAAAGGGCAAGCTGCACATTGTATTGTGCTGCTTACCCTTTTAGACGTGCGCGACCGCCCGTTTGTCTCAGGAGGTTGGTGCCCAGGTTCAGCCCAGCTCTTTTGACCGTGCAGCCGCTTTGCCAACGGCGTCGATGAGGGCGGCTCGCAGACCCGATTGCTCCAGGGAAGCAAGCGCTTCGATGGTGGTTCCTGCAGGGGTCGTCACCATGTCTCTCAATTGGGCAGGATGTTTGCCGGTCTCGATGACCATCTGTGCTGCGCCCAGAACCGTCTGTGAGGCTAGCTGCGAGGCAATGTCTCTTGGCAGTCCGGCGCGAACTCCGCCATCGATGAGAGCTTCGATCATAAGATAGATGTAGGCCGGGCCTGAGCCGGAGAGGCCTGTCACGGCATCCATGAGAGATTCCGGCACTTCGACCCCGATCCCAACGGATTGGAATATTGCTTTTGTCTGAGCAATATGCTCGTCGTTGGCATGCGTTCCCCGGCAGTAGGCGCAGGCCCCTTTGAGCACCTGAGCGGGAGTGTTGGGCATGGCCCGAATGACGGGTATGGGATCTTCCAGAAATGTCTCGAGCTTGAAGGTCGTCACGCCTGCAGCGATACATATGATTAGCGGGAGTGGCTTGTCCGCTTCGCGCTTCAAGCTTTCCCGAATCTCCTCCATGACAGCGGGTATCGTGAAGGGCTTGACTGCAAGAATGAGAATGTCGGTATGCAGCGCCACCTGGGCGTTGTTCTTGGCGACTTTAATGTTGAGAGTGTTTTTGAGGTTTTCGACGTGCTCGGTGTGAGGATCGCTGACGAGAACGCGGTTGGGCTGGGCGGCCTGTGCGAGGACAAGTCCCCGACACAGTGCGCCGCCCATTGCTCCCGCCCCTATGATTCCAATGCGCTTTTCGGTTAACATAAACTGTTCTCTGTCAGCGGGGATTTCCGCTTGATCAGTCGCCATAAGTGGGGCGTCGCGCGGTGCTCGCGACAGTCGCGCCCTGATCGATGTCCACGACTACGTTCGCAGGCACGAACATGTAGACTCTCTCCCCGACGCGCTCGACGGTCCCGTCCAGCGCATAGCATACGCCGTTCAGGAAGTCGATGATGCGCTCTGCCATCTGTGCAGTCGCCTTCTCCAGATTGACGATCTGCTGATCGCCGTTCTTCAGGCCATCCGCCGCCACTTTCGCGTCCTCGAACACTTGAGCGTTAAGGCGCACGGCGACTTTGCCGCCGCGGGATGTCTGCAGGCGGAGTTGCTGCTGTTGTTGAGCCTGTTTGCGGGGGGCGGGCAAAGGGTTCACGTCCGCCTCATCCTCACCGGGCTCTTCAACTCCGATGATCATGTCCTTACAGCGTGTCCAAAAAGTTCGTCGCGGATACTCTTCTTCCGGAATAGGTTGTGCGTTCACTGTGGCGTTCCTCCCCATGTGCATAATTGCGTATCGTGATTCAGGTCTGAACTGGATCGGTTCCGCGTCTTCGTCTTGACGAAGAAAGGGGGATCGGAGCCGAAAATGACAAGTATTAGTCCGGCGGTCGCTGTCCAAAGAGCGCCGTTCCGATGCGCACCATAGTGGCGCCTTCCTCGATAGCGACCTCGAAATCCGAGGACATTCCCATTGAAAGCACCTGCTGTACATCGGACGGCAGTGTATAGAAAAGAGCGCGCAGTCTGCGGAATGCGGGGCGGGCATCCTCGGGGCTTGCGCCGAAAGGAGCCATTCCCATCAATCCGCAAAGGCGAATTCCAGGCAGTGAAATAACTTCTGCCGCTGCCTCCAGAGTGTCGGTTGGCAGGAAACCGAATTTGGCTGATCCTTCATCCAATTTAACTTCCAGGAGAATATCAGCGATCAACTGCAGATTCGTCGCTCGCTCACTGATTTCCTTCGCGATTTTCAGCGAGTCCACGCTATGCACCAATGCGAACTTCCCGACGATGTCGCGTGCCTTCTTGCTTTGAAGGTGCCCGATGAAATGCCAATGAACGTCTTCGGTAGGGAAGCTAATGCCGCTAAGCTTGGGTAGTGCCTCCTGCACATAGTTCTCCCCGAAATCCCTGATCCCCGCGTCATAGCTCTCCAGTATCCGGTGGGCCGCTGTCTTCTTGGTCACGGCGACGAGCGTGACCTCCTCCGAAGAGCGACCGGCACGTAGTGCGGCCTTGGCAATCCGTTGTCTGACGTCCGCTATATTCTGAGCGATAGTTGACACTTAGACATATTCCGCTCTCTGTAGTCACTATTTCAGGAAGCTGTGGTGACTGATTAGATTCTAGCAATAGCCCCAAATCAGTCTGCTAGCCCTAGATATGGCGATTATTGTACAGTTTAGCAGATAATAATCCGTTATGCAAGAGTCAAAACACCTTTTTTGTAAATTCTTTCCTCTTTTTGCGTTTGTTGAGAGTTATCGCATTTTGCCGAGTTTCCCGTGAAAGACATGGGCTCTACATGTAGGGCAGATGAATTGCAAACTGACTAGCTAGAGTGCTTCCTGTCATGTGACTTGGAGTCAGGCGGGCGTTGGAGCGATCCAGGGTCTCTCCTTGTAGACGAATTTAACCCACAGGGAAAATGCGAGCATGACGGCTGCGACCGCCAATAGCCACTTTGCCCCAACCGTTTGGTAGAGTAGGTAGATGTTCAATCCGGCAGAGGAAATAGAAGAACTTCAAACGGGTGCACTTTACTCAACTGTCATCGTTCAATAGGAAAAGAGGATGTGGAGTGTATGTTTGTCAAAGCGTGTGCGGAGGGTGGTCTGGGATTGCTGATGTGGAGGAAAAAGCGGGAGGCGAGTCCATGGATACGATTGGTCTGATAGACTGACTGCTGTGAGACATTCACTCAGATGCAGGGCGATGAAATGGGGACGGAGGACCATCATCGTCTAAGATGAAGTAGGTAGTCCATACTGCTCACCGAAACCCATTCAGATAGACTTTGGGGCGCAGGCGTAAAAAATAGGGGTAAAGGAGCGGTGTAGGGCGCGTTTGCGGTAGACAGAGTAGGAATTGGCGCAAGCACGGCCTCGAGGCGCCTGCCAGCATGCGATAGCCGTATGCAGGCAAGCGTCTCGGGGCCCCAGCCGAAGTTATCAGTTCAGCATCTTGCTCATTCCGGGATCAGGTACCACTTTCCACACTCCATCCACTTTTTTTAACTGCATCTTGTTCGTCGTTGTGGTGCTCTTAGACTGTCCAAGCACGGTCATGGTGACGGTGAGGGTGACGGGAACAGTGGCCGTGTCGTCCGTCACTGTCGCCTCTCCGATCTTCGCATCTCTGTAAGCAGTCAGGGTGGCATTGATGGCGTCTCCAATCATAGGCATTGCCTTGATCGTCGACATTTTTGAGTTCAGCTCCGTCGCGAAGGATTCAGCGGTCGGGTACTTTGTCTTCATCGCCTCCGGCACATCGATGACGTTGTAAACAGCTTTCCAGTCTTCAGCCGCTGTCGCCAGACAAAAGGTCTTAACGGCGGCGACGGGGTTGGATCGATGACCGAGGAACCACCAGCCTCCGTATCCTCCCACACCGAGGAGCAGGAGCACGACAACTACTTTCGCGACCATTGTACCGGTGGACTTGACCGGGGCTTCAACTCGGCGAGGGGCTCCGTAGGCTCCTCCTGCGCGCGCAAGGCCGTTCATCTGCGGCGGTGCGCCCCCTCCCGCTCCGCCCGTATAGTTTGGCGGCGCGACGGGTTTCTGCTCGATAACCTCACCGGTCAGAGACAT
>JANXLO010000062.1 GCA_025355115.1 Chthonomonadaceae bacterium | reverse complement strand
CGGCTCAATGCCTCCGACATCGATGTCGTGCATATCCAGCACGAACACAGTTTTTGGGGAGGTATTCTGCCTCGAAAAGCACTTCCCCTGAAGCCCGACACCGGCTATTGGGAGCTGCGCTACCTCCTTAAAAAGCCGATGGTGCTGACGGCGCACACCACCTACTCCCTCGCCGAACTCCTGCAACTCGACTCTGAAACCCGCCCCCACAAACGCATTGTCAAACAGATGCTCGTCCGCAGCGATGCTTACCGTGAGAGCGTCGAGATTGCGCCTTTCATCACCGCAATTACGATCGTCCATACCGCGTCCGCACGAAATGCTCTCATCGACAGAGGCGCAAAACCCGAGTTCGTCACCATTGTTCCCGCCGGCATTCCCGCCCCGATCCCGTCTTCAATCGACGATGAGTCGTACAGAGCGCGTTTCTCGCTGCAAGGCAAGCGGTTGCTCACAATTTTCGGTTATGTGGCTCCGTACAAGGGTTATGAACTCACGCTTGGCATCCTGCCAGCCCTTCCGGAGGATGTAGTTCTTGTCATAGCGGGCGGAGCGAGAAATTCTGATATGCTGCCCTATCTGCGTCAGCTTGAAGCCGCGATCAAATCTGCGGGGCTGCAGGAGAGGGTCACTGTGACCGGGTTCCTGCCCGAGGAGGAGATCGGCGCAGCTATGGCCTGCAGCGATCTTGTTCTAGTCCCGCACACGCAGGGGATTGGCTCCTATTCCGTCGCTTTCCCCATCGCCTATAGCCGACCCATCCTAGCGTCGGACATGGATAGCTTTCGTGAAATAGACGCCCGCATCGGCTGTCTCCAGCTGT
The DNA here is from genome assembly GCA_025355115.1 of Chthonomonadaceae bacterium. Lineage (GTDB taxonomy): Bacteria > Armatimonadota > Chthonomonadetes > Chthonomonadales > Chthonomonadaceae > JANXLO01. The sequence continues at coordinate 3,776 of JANXLO010000062.1, read as the reverse complement.
TTCGGTCAGACGATTCAGCCGACTACCGGCAGAAGATCGAAGCCCTCCTCGCCGACCCGTACCGTTGCGCACGTCTCGTAGCAAATGCAGTTCGCTATGGCCAGCGGTTTTCCTGGCCCAAAGTCGCCGAACTGACCCGGCAAGTTTACGATCAAGCAATAGACGTATATGGCCGTGGACACCACCCGCACTGAGCAGGAAGAATTGTCGACCTCTGATCCTCCAAAGTGCGAGCAGGACAGCCCGCGAGAAGCGAGCTGCCCTGCAAGGGAGGCTCAAACCATCTTGGCGTTTTCTGAACGTCTAACCGCCAGCTATTGCGCCGATCACGATGAACGGCTCCGTGCCTGTCGCCACTGCATCAGGCAATGGCAAGTCCGACGTCAGCAGCGAAAGGTCTTCTCCGCAGGCGAAAAATCTCACCAGTGCTCTTCGACGATGCGTGACTATGTCACGCATCGTTCCTCTCAAGACCGGGTAACTCTTCTCCAGTCCATCCACTATAGAGCCAATTGTGACGGGACTCTCGATGTCGATCTGCACTTCGTCGCCGACACAGGCGAGTGTGCGAAGATGCTGGGGCAGCATGACTCTTATCATGCCAATGTCTGCACTTCCACGGAATAGACTGCCGGGAGGTCTCGTGCTATCGGCATCCACGTGTCGCCTGAGTTCGCGGAAGCGTAGACTTGCCCGCCTGTCGTCCCGAAATAGACCCCGCACTCGTCGAGGTTATCTACCGCCATCGCATCACGGAGCACATTGACATAGCAGTAGCTCTGAGGCAAGCCGTTCGTCAGGGCTTCCCACTCATTTCCGCCCGTTCGGCTGCGGTAGACGCGCAGTTTGCCCTCGGGAGGGAAATGCTCGGCGTCGCTCTTGATTGGGACGACGTAGACGGTTTCTGGTTCATGAGCGTGCACCTGAATGGGAAATCCGAAGTCGGTGGGCAGGTTCCCACTAACTTCGCGCCAGGAATCGCCTGAGTCGTCACTCCGCATGACGTCCCAATGCTTCTGCATGAACAGCACATTCGGGCGCGATGGATGCATGTCGATGCGATGGACACAGTGCCCAATTTCCGCATTGGGATCTGGAATGTATTGGGAGCTCAGGCCTTTGTTGATCGGCTTCCATGTTTTGCCTGCGTCGTCGGAACGCAATGCCCCGGCTGCCGAAATGGCGATGAAGATGCGCTGGGGATCGATGGGATCCAGCAGGATTGTGTGGAGGCACATCCCTCCGGCTCCGGGTTGCCATTTCGGCCCCGTCTCATGGCCGCGCAAGCCAGCAAGCTCCTGCCAGGTTCCACCGGCATCATCGGAGCGGAACAGGGCGGCGTCTTCCACACCCGCATAGACGGTGTTAGGATCGGTAAGGGATGGCTCCAGGTGCCATACTCGCTTGAACTCCCAGGGATGCTGAGTTCCGTCGTACCACATATGAGTGCCCGGCACTCCTTCGTAAGTGAACTCATTCCCAACGGGATTCCAGGTTGCCCCTCCATCGTCGGAGCGTTGAATCAGCTGGCCGAACCAGCCGCTGGACTGCGATGCGAACAGCCTGTTTGGATCCACTGGCGATCCCTTGACATGATAGATTTCCCAGCCTGCAAAATGGGGGCCGTCGATTTTCCACTGTTCGCGCTTCCCATCAGATGTGAGGACGAATGCGCCCTTTTTCGTCCCCACAAGCACTCTTACTCCGCTCATCCTTTTGCTCCATTCTCCCAGCCGCGATCCATGTGCGAAGGCGCAGTGCCTCCGCCTCATTCTATCCAATGGCTTGCCAATGCTCAATTCAGGCTATCTGCACCCTTGTGCTGCGATCATGGTTTTCGGATGCTGATACGCTTCTGTCAAATCAGCCACTGCGAATTAATGGGACTGTCGCATGGCCCGGAGCTGCTTCAATCCCTCCGTGCCGATCTGCTCCAGCCGCTGTTCCCAGGACTTGCGGTGGGGACGGAGCGCCTCGACCATCGCCTCCGCGATGGCCAGATTCCGAAACCATTTGTGGTTGGACGGCACGACGTACCAGGGCGCGTACGGCTTCGAGCACCGGTTTATCACGTCGTCGAAAGCGGTCTGATACTGATCCCAGAGCTCTCGCTCCTCCCAATCGGTCGGGGAGAGTTTCCACGCTTTTGTGGGGTCTCCCTCACGGTCGAGAAGCCGCTTCTTCTGTTCATCCTTGCTGATGTGCAGAAAGAATTTGAGAATGAGCGTATTGCTGTCCGCGAGCAGCCTCTCAAAGTTGTTGATATGATCGTAGCGTGCCTTGACGATCTTAGGGGAGGCTAGATTATGCACTTTCACGACCAGCACGTCCTCATAGTGCGAGCGGTTGAAGATGGTGATCATTCCCTTGCCCGGCGTCTCCGAATGTATGCGCCAGAGAAAATCGTGTGAGAGCTCGAGAGGGGTGGGGGCTTTGAAGGAGGCTACCCTGCAGCTCTGGGGATTCATATACCGCATGACGTGGCTGATGGTACCGTCCTTGCCACTCGTATCCATCCCTTGCAGCACAATGAGCACGGGGGTCTCCTGAGCGGCGTAGAGCAGCTCCTGAAGCTCGTCGAGTTCATTGCAGAGCGCAAGCGTTCGCTTCTCCGCGTCCGCCCTTTTGATGCCGCCGTCCATATCAGGATCGAAATCCTTGATCTGTACTTTTTTGCTACCGTCCAGCCGTTCCAGCAGTGCCATAGGGGCATCTCTCCTTATAGTCCGAGGTTGAATATCTCCCGCAGCGCTAGTCCCACGCCGTTTTCGGAACTGCGCAGAATAGTGCGGTCAGCGGCGGCGATCACTTCCGGCTTGGCGTTTCCGACCGCGATGCCAAGCCCGGCCCAATTCAGCATGGGAATGTCGTTGTAGCTGTCCCCGAAGGCGATGGTCTGCTCCGCCGTCACGCCAAATCTGCTCGCTACCAGCGCAAGCGCCGTGCCTTTATTGGCCTGCGGCGGCATCATCTCAAGGTACTCGTCGTTGCTTTTGGTCACGTACAGTCTGTCGCCGAATCTCTCGCGAAAAGGGGCCAGCAGACCGTCTGTCTTCTCCTTCGAGTCGACAATGATCATTTTGGTCGGGGAGGTTTCGCGCAGAGTTTCGTATAGATCAGGTCGGATCTCGATCGGAGCGTTGGTTCGATCGTGGTAGAGCTTGGCCCACGGAGTGTATGCCGCCGTATAGAAATGATCGTTTAGATAGTAGTTGAGCTGTAGAGCGTGGTATCTCGCATAGTCCATTACCGCTGTGGCAACGTCTGCATCGATCCTATCGTGGAGCCATACATCGCCGGTATGTGGGTTCTTCACCATCGCGCCATTGTAGGAGATGATGGGAGTTGTCAGCCCCATCTGCTTGACGAAGGGCAGAGTGGATTCGTGCATTCGTCCTGAGGCGATTACTACCGTGACGCCTAGTGCAACGACTGCACGGACGGCCGCCGCATTCACTTCGGAGACGGCATGGTCTGGCCCTAGCAGGGTATCATCCATATCTATGGCGCAGAGCTGGTATTGCGGAAAGGGCAAGGGCGGATCCTTTCAGGGCGCAGGGCCTGGATGCCGTCACAGTTCAGCAAATGCTCTTGCGTTTCCTCTGTCTTCTCAGAAAGTGAAGGATGATGAGCAGTTCCGTGATCTCCACCGAAAGAGCATTCGCCCAGCGCCTCGATTCCGAGGACGAGCTTGCTCATTTTCGCAGCCGCTTCTATCTACCTGCGGACACGATCTATCTCGACGGCAACTCTCTGGGGCTGCTGGCGAGGGATGC
>JANXLO010000055.1 GCA_025355115.1 Chthonomonadaceae bacterium | reverse complement strand
ATGGAAAAGAAGTTGCACTTCGCCTCGTTCGCCAGTATGCGGGCGATGGTCGTTTTTCCGGTGCCGGGCGGGCCTTTGAGCAGAATGCCGCTTGGGGACTGCACCCCGAGCTCCTGCGCTAGATCGGGCTTCTCCAGCATCAGCTGCATCTGCCTCAGCTCACGTTTGGTCTTCGGGTTGAGCACCAGATCATCCCAGCTCAACTGTGTGACATCCGTCTCAGGGGCCAGGACGGGCGGCGGGGTGCCCGCTTGCTCGAACTGCCGAGCATAGGCGGTATAGCTGGCGTTGGCCGGGTCGAGCACGGCTGCCGTACGGGCTGCCTGCTCCGCCTCTCCCTTGCGATCCAATGCGAAGAGCGACTTGCCAAGATAGTGGTGGGCGCGGGCATGAGAAGCGTCGCGCTCCAGAACGGAGCGCAGGTAGTGGACGGCGTCGTTGAGGAGCTGCCGATAGGCCTGGAACTTGCGCTTGCCATTATATGCGGTCTGCTCGAAGCCGAACACCTGTGCGCCATAGGCGACGGCCATATCGGCGAGCGATGGCTTCTCCGATTCGGCATGGTTCCAGAGGCTCCACCCCAGACGGAAGCGCGCCTCGGTGCTGTCGGGATCAAGCGCGACTGCCTTGCGAAAGGCCTCCACCGCGCCGCTCCAGTCGTAGACTTTGGCGCGCTGCATTCCACGATGCAGGGCATCTTCAGTGGTTTCCGGTAGATTGGTCATGCGATCTCCGGCTACTCCACGAACTCGACAGCGCCGACGGGCGGAATGAGGCCGCGTTCGCTCGCGCGGTCAAGGAAAAGCTGTATGCTGCGCTTTCCCGCCTCGCCCATGTCCACTGTCCAGTGATTGACGTACATACCGACGAAGGTGTCCGCGGTCTCGGTCTTCATGTCGCGGGCGAACTGCATGGCGTGCTCCAGAGCCTTCTGCCGATGCTCGAGGCCGTGAACGATGCTGGCCTTCAGGACGCGGCTGGCACTCGCCTGCATCTCGGGGGAGAGGTCTTTCCGGATGGCGTTGACGCCAAGCGGGAGAGGCAGTCCCGTCTCCTCTTTCCACCATTTGCCGAGGTCGAGGATGTTGTAAAGGCCGAGCGCCTGGTGCGTCAGTTGCCCTTCATGAATGAGCAGTCCGGCCTCCACTTTCCCCTCCGCGACTGCCTCCATGATCTCATTGAATGGCATGACGACGTAGTCGAACTTCTGCCCCAGGCAGAGCGATAGGGCCAGAAAGGCGCTGGTCATCATGCCGGGGATGGCGATTCGGACGTTGGGAAGCTGTGCTGGGGTCATGGGGTCGCGGGTGACGACCATGGGGCCGTAGCCGTCGCCCATGCTCGCGCCGTGGGAAAGGATTGAGTACTTGTCGTGAACGTAGGCGTAAGCGTGGACGGAGATGGCGGTAAACTCCAGCCGACCCTCCAGCGCCCACTCGTTGAGGGTCTCGATGTCGCGGAGGATGTGCTCGAACTGGAGCCCTTCGCTGTCCACAAGATGCTCTGCAAGGCCATAGAACATGAAAGCGTCGTCGGAATCGGGGCTATGTCCCAGCTTCATCGGGATGCCCCCCGTCTGCGCAACTGTCTCTGCTGACATGGTTTTTCTCTTTTCAAATCGCACTGTCGGGGCCGTGCGCAATGCAGGTTCCCCTACCTATATTGTACCTGCAAATCTCCACCCCGGTTCCGCGACCATAATGGCACACTCCCCTATCAATCAAGAGCAACTGCTCGCAGGATTTTCACTCTGAGGAAGCTGGCCTGCATCAAATCGAGGTCGTTGATAGGACGCAATAGCAGATTCAGGAGAATGTATTCATGGCTTGTTGCAATTTAAACGAGGTGCAAAACGAGGAAAATTGACAGAACTGACTTCAGTTTACCGTATCCTATCCTGAGTGTCAACCAGAGGGATACCTTGCCATGTCCGTGCCAGCTTGCGCGCTGTCCTGGAAGGTATAATTGAAGTTCTGTGCTGGGTGAAATTGAGCGAAGGGCTACGGCTCGTCGATAGAGCTGTGGCAAAAGGAGACGCAGATGATTACCGTTGCCAATCGCATTTTTGTCGCGCCCGAATACGCCGAGCAGTTCGAGGAGGCTTTTCGGAAGAGGGCGGGACTCGTGGATGGGATGCCAGGATTTCTCTCCAATCAGGTGCTGAGGCCCGTCAGTCCCGGCGATCCCTACATCATTCTGACCCTGTGGAACGCCCGAGCCGACTTCGAGGCCTGGGTTCGGTCGGACGCTTTCATGCAGGGCCACGCGAAGTCCGGCACTCTGCCCAAGGAGGCCTATACCGAGCCGAACAAGCTTGAGCTCCACGAAGTGGTTCAGGACTCCAGCCGTCCTGACCTCGCCGAGGAGCCGCGCGGCGGGCCATTCAAAATGCACTGACCAATCCCGCGGGCCAAGCGCTGATGCAACCTTAAGAGAGGACAAACAATGCCTGGCTTCGAGACCGACAGATTGCTTCTGCGCAGGCTCCTGCCGGAGGACTTCACATCGCTCCATCGGGAAATCTATTCCGATCCTGATGTCGTGAGTTACTATAATGGGGGCCGTGTGTTCACGACTGAAGAGGTGGACGCCTTCCTGCCGCTTCGACGCAATAGCGGTCAGTTTGGGTACTGGACGGTCCTGCTAAAGGCGACGTGAAAGCTCATCGGACAGGTGCACCTCGACCCCTGCGCCAATAAGCGGTGGTACCGCCTGCCGGATGAGGCTGATTCCACCTGCCATTCGGTGGAGGTGCATCTCGGGTTCGCCTTCGGCAGGCGGTTTTGGGGGCAGGGCTATGCACAGGAGGCATGTCGAGAGCTGATTCGGTATGCCTTCAGTGACTTGCGACTGCCGCGTCTTTTGGGCGGCGCCGAGATTGCCAACGAGCGCTCGATCCGGCTCCACGAGCGGCTTGGGTATCGACTGCATCGCAACCCCGATGATGAAGTAGTGGCCGTGCTTGTCAATCCTCTTGCAGCCTACCGTGTGCGGCAGTTCGAGGAAAGGGACAGACAGGCTGCGAATGCCCTCGGTAATCCCGTCATCGATTGGTATCACAATGAAGTGCCTGGCGCATCTCTCCATCTCGTCGCCGAAGTCGTCGAGACAGGCGAAATCGCAGGGCATCTTCAGGAGCGGGATCGAAGCGTTCCCGACGGTTCGCGGCGTCCGGGTCAATGTCATTTCACCCTGGCAGTCGCGCCGGAACATAGAGGGAAGAGGCTGGGAGGCTGCCTGTTCGACCGGGTTGAACAGTTTGCCCGCCATCGCAAGGCGGTCATGCTGTACACTCCCTACATCGAGTCTCCCAACGCGCCTGCTGCCAGCTTCCTGAAGGAGCGGGGCTTTGCCCCACTGGAGTACTTCCCTTCGGCGCTTGATCTCACAAGCTTCGACCCGCTGGAGTTTGCGGAAGCCGTGGAGCGAGTTGAGCGGCAAGGAATCACTCTCACAACCTACGCAGAGTGCGGCGACAGCGCGGAAAACAGGCTGCAGCTCTACGCTCTCGAAGAGGCTGCTCATGCGGCCCAGCCATTTCGGGAGGTCGGTCCCTACGTCCCGGTGCACTATGCGAAATGGGAGGCGGAGTTCAGCAAACGGGAAGCCGCCGCCATATTTCTCGCCCGAGCGCCGGTCACAGGCGAATTTGTAGGAGTAGTGACAGGCTTGGAGTGGTATTTCACAGGAACGCTCCCAGACTGGCTCGGGCGAGGGATCGCTACCGCGCTCAAAGTGCGCTGCATTCAGCTCGCAAAAGCTCGTAACCTCGTCAGCATGGAGACGGAAAACCACGAAGATAACGCTGCGATGCTCGCGATTAATCGAAAGCTTGGCTTTGTCTTTTCCGATCCTGAACTCGCCTGCATCAAGCGGCTGTAGCACGGGTTTGGCGATCTTTTACAAGGAACATTCAGCAAAACAAAACATGACATGTATTTTTCTCACTTTTCCTTCCCTCTTATGCAGTGAAGAAGCGATGATGCAGTTCACATCGCCCGAAGCTTCATAATCAGCGAGCGCGGCCGGACACGATTTCCGTCGCGCCCCCTAATGAAAAGGATGGAGAGCAATGAAAAGAGTACATGGATTATCGAGTATGATGACTTTGCTGTGTGCGGCCCTCAGCCTATCTACAGCACCTGCAATAGCGCAGGGCGGAGGCAGCGGGAGCGGGGGAGGTAGTGGCAGCGGCGGTGGAAGCGGAGGCGGGGGCGGAACCGTTATTCTGACAACTACGACGATCTCGTTGACCAGCGCTACCCATCTCTTCAATGGTGCGTTGCCGACTGGAACAGCCACATTTATCTATACAAAGAGCGGGTTGCCTCAGAGCCTCGACATACAGGTGGCCAAAATAAATGTGCCCGATGGCACGGTGGTGTCGGTTCAGGCAACAGATGCTCTGCGCGTGACCGGCCGCTGCTGGCACTATGAGTATTTCTACTATCCCATCACAATTACCGGCGGCAAAGGCTCGCTCTCCTTATCAGTCAGCAAGGGAAATATTGTCCCCTTCCTCGATCCCAAGAAGGGCTTCACGCAGATTGACCTGTCGCCGGACTACTCGACTGTCCCCTCCATAGCGACCGGACTATTGCCATTCAAGGGCATTCTCTAATCGCGTAACTTTGAGACTACATAGTCTCCAGACCGGGTTCGGCGTTAACAGACAAGGGCGCAGTGGATCGAATTCCACTGCGCCCCTTTTTCCTCATCGCGTTCTTGCCATGCATAGAACTCTACAACCACATCAGGTGAACGCTGGCATTCAGGCGGAAACACGCTCCAACCCTGGACGTCCCCAGTGGCGGAAGGGTATCGCGGCGATAAACTTCTGCACCGCCGCGTCATGCTGTCCCTTGTCCCGCTCCGAGACAACACCCATTTGATTTATAGAAGCGCCCTCCGGCAGCGAGGCCGTCACTAGTTCCGCGCCCTCTCCCGTCGCTCCGATCGCTTTCGCATGCTTGTAGGTCTGAGCTACGAAGACGTGGGCATCGCCTTTCTGCTTCAGCATGGCGACGCTCTGGCCTCCTGGCACATAGACGGCGTCGTACAGCACAGGGCTGGTGTTGGCGAACGTCTTCGTGGCCTCCACTTTCGTGCCTCCTTTACCGGTTATCGTCCCCAGATGCGGGCCTACGATCTCCATGGACTGAACCCCAAACCCCGGACAGTGCTCTCAAGCAAGTTTCCTGGTGGTACACTAC
>JANXLO010000051.1 GCA_025355115.1 Chthonomonadaceae bacterium | reverse complement strand
TGCTTCGGCATGGGCGGATTCGGGACGACTGTCCGAGGCGAGAGGACAGACCGCCTCATCTCGAAGTACATGGAGTGCGGAGGCAATTTCTTCGATACGGCGCACTGCTACGCCTTCTGGGAGAAGGATGGAGACGGAGCGAGCGAGCGCGAACTCGGAGCCAGTCTTCGGCGATTGGGAGTGCGGGACAGTGTTCTCATCGCGACCAAGGGCGGTCACCCGGACGCGGGGGAAGCCTATCGCCGCCCGGACAACTATCTTTCGGAGAAGGTGATCACATCCGACATCGACGACAGCCTGAGCCGACTCGCAGACGAGCGGATCGATCTCTACTACCTGCATAGGGACGACCCTCGCATGACGGTCGAGGAGATACTGGGCCCACTGAACCGTGAGATCGCGCGGGGCCGTCTGAGGGCGCTTGCCGCGAGCAACTGGTCGGTGGAGCGGATCGCGGAGGCGAACGCCTGCGCCGTCCGCAACGGCTGGCACGGCTTCGTCGCCTCGTCCATCATGGCCAGCCTGATGGAGCCCGCCTGGAAGGTCACCCCGGAGCCTACGATGCGCCATCTCACCTCCGAAGAGTCAGAGTGGCACGCCGCCACACAGCTCCCGATTATCGCCTACTCCGCGACAGGGAACGGCTACTTCTCCCGCTCAGGTACGTCCGTCGAGGATGAGAATCCCATCAATCAGACCCGCCGTGAACATGCGCGGCAACTCGCCGCGGAGCTCGGATGCACGCCTACCCAGATAGCGGTCGCCTGGCTGCTGCACCAGCCCTACCCCATTCTGCCTCTCTTCGGCACGACAAACCCGGCTCATCTCGACGAAATTCTCGGCTCGACCGCCGTCTCTCTCACCGCCGAACAGACCCTCTGGCTTTCGGCGTAGACGAGGGCTGTATCCGCCGCATTGCCAAGTGAACGGACGATGAATTTGCGCGAAGAGTTGGCGCGCAATTTGTCGGGTGCGGGAGGAAACAGGCGTTGCGACGGCGTACGTAAGGGTGGCTTGGTTTGTCATTCGTCGGAGGCAGGCACACGAGGGCCAACGTCCGCTCCGGAGAGGGTAGTGCATGACCGAACAGGAGCTGTCTCGTTCAAAGGAGATCGAACTCTCCGTCGTAAAAAAGGTCGTGACGCGGCTGGTGCCGTTTCTCGCGATACTCTATG
>JANXLO010000050.1 GCA_025355115.1 Chthonomonadaceae bacterium | reverse complement strand
GAGCCCTTCTGATTCTGTTGGGAGGATGAGAAGTGAGTTCGCTGCGGTCATTGAGCGTAAGTTAGCAGAGCCTTGTTTCTCATACGGGGTAGTGAGGAATCCGCCGTTCTCAGTGAGGGTGATGGCGCGAACGTACTCCCGTCTTCCTGATTCATGCTTGATATCCTGGGTTAACTGCGCGAAGATCAAGGGGCGGGCTAAGTCAGCCCTGCCCTCCATTTTGGCGAGAGCGGGGCGGACGAATAGCTCGAAGGTAACCATTGCAGAGACCGGGTTGCCAGGCAGTCCGAAGAAAAGCGTATTGCCGATGCTACCGAAGGCTAGTGGCTTTCCGGGCTTCATCGCGACCCGCCAGAAATCCAGATGGCCTAATTTTTCGAGCGTCGGCTTCACAAAGTCCCGATCCCCAACCGAGACGCCTCCGGCCGTCAGGATGACATCCGCGCCAGTGAGCTGGTCGGAGCAGGCTCGAAACGCCGCTTCGATAGCGTCGGGATCGTCCGGCAGATGAGTCAAGGAGTGCAGGATCGCGCCGGATTCCTGCACAAGTGCGGTCAGAGCATAGCGGTTGCTATTGCGGATATGCCCTGGCGACGGCAACTCGCCTGCGACGATGTCCACAACCTCATCACCAGTCGTCAGGACAGCCACTCTGGCGCGTCGATTCACTGGCACAGTCGCGCATCCGACTGTTGCTAGCAGTCCTACCTCGGCAGGTCGTATCCTCGTGCCCGCGCAAAGCACAAGCTCTCCACACCGAATATCTGCGCCGGCTCGACGAACATGCTGCTCCCGCTTTGCCGCCTCAAGAATCTCAATAATGCCCCGCTCCGAACTCCGCGTGTCCTCGATCATCACCATGGCGTCAGCCTTGGCTGGCATCGGTCCTCCGGTCATGACGCGAACTGCCGTTCCCTCCTCAACCGCCTCCGTCGCCATCGACCCGGCAGGGACGTCGCCAAGCGTTCGGAGTCGGCACTGACGACCCAGCGTGGCCCCGAAAGTGTCGGAAGCTCGAACCGCGTACCCGTCCACCGCGGAGTTGTCGAACGGCGGCACATCTGTGTCGGAGTGGACATTCACCGCGAGTGTTCGTCCCAGCGACTCCAGCAACGGGACGCGCTCAACCCCAAGCCTCTCCACACGCTCCAGTATCTCCGCAAGCGCCTCCTCGACTGTTCGCATACTGCTCCTTGTCAGCCGCCGTAGAGGAAGCAACGGGTATTTTGGTGCGGTTCAGGCTCGGTGGTCTCAGGCTCTCGGACGGGACACAAGTCGGGCATCCGCTTCGCGCACCGATCGTAGAATGCGCAGCCGACCGGAAGGTGCGCCAGATCGGGAGGCTGGCCGGGTATGCTAACGAGACGATGTCGATGCTCGGCGTTGATCTGTGGCAGCGCGGCAAGCAGGCCCTGCGTGTAGGGATGTTTCGGGGAACGGAATAGCTGCTCCACGGTTGCACTCTCGACGATGCGTCCAGCATACATCACAAGCACTCTGTCACAGACCTCCGCGACCACGCCAAGGTCGTGTGTGATAAGCACCACTCCAGCCCCAGTTTTCTTCTGCATGTCCGCCATCAGCATCAGCACCTGCGCTTGAACCGTCACATCGAGGGCGGTCGTAGGTTCGTCCGCGATAAGTAGAGCAGGATTGCAGGCGAAAGCGATAGCAATCATGACGCGCTGCCGCTGCCCGCCCGAGATTTCGTGGGGATACTGCCGGTACCGGATTTCGGGCGAGGGTATCCGGACGGCCTGAAAAAGCCGTATCACCTGCGATCTTGCCTGGCCTCGACTCGCGCCGGTGTGCAGGCGGATCGGCTCCGCTACCTGTTCGCCGAGGGTCATGGTGGGATTGAGCGACGAGAACGGATCCTGAAACACCATCGCCAGCTTCGCGCCGCGAATTTTCTGCATCTCTTTCGCGGATTTGCCGAGCAACTCCTCACCGTCCAGTTGGATCGAGCCGCCTGTGATATGTCCTGGCGGAGTAGTAATTAGGCCCATCAGCGACAGTGCCGTAACGCTTTTCCCCGAGCCGGACTCGCCGACTATGCCGACCGTCTCTCCGCGCTCGACGTGGAAGGAGACCCCTTGCACGGCCTGAACGGTGCCGCCAGGCGTATGGAATTCAGTCTGAAGGTTTTCGACTCGAAGCAGAGGTGCAGGCAAAGTCACACCACTTTCTGAAGGCATCTTGCGGCGAACCGCAGTTCAGTAATTCTGAGTTGAGTACTCTCGATGGCGGGCGGTGGCCCATCCCGCCTCCACGAATCCGGCATGAGTCAAAAGCCGGAACCGGTAGGTGATGGAGCCGCCCGGCTGTATCACCAGATCGTGCCAGTAGCTGGGATTGATCTGTAGCGTCCCTAGAGGATCGAGATTCCAGACGGGTGGATTAGATGGGTTTGCAGGATGCGCCAAAACAACCAGTCCGACCGTCTCTGCTCGCACTACGCCGACGCACGTGCACCACTCCGCGCTGCGGTTGTGAATATCAGACCCAAAATCGCCAGCACTGTTACGTATCTGGCCGCTGGCCGCGAGGAAGGCAGAAGCGAGTGCGATGCGAAACAAGCCCTCATCAGAGCGATGAAGAGTCGATGCTCGGTCTTCGGGCGCATGGAGCGCGATTCGGAAATCCAGAATGCTGCCCTGTGCAGGGCCTTGTTGAAATCGCAGTGTTCGCACATCAGTCATAAGCCGCTCGCCATTCGTCGCGAACCACCCGCAGGTGTGTTCGAGGCCGATGGATTGCGAACCGCGCCTCGCGATCAGATCATCCGTCCGGTACTGGCCCGAACAGGCGTCCGGAACGTTCGGCCCACGATGTCCAAAGGAGAAACCGTCTAAGTTCGCGTGTCCCAGCCAGACTGAAACCCCGTCGTCGAATGCTGGCTGTGTCACCGGTCGGCCTTCGACAGAGAGCAGAGGAAACAGTCCAGGGGGCTCGCCGTTCGGCAGGTAGACGGCGGCTCGTTCGCCGCGACTGAACATCTCGACACGATCCGGGCGCGTCTCCAGTCGTATCCCTCCGTGGCCCTGCATGATGTCTCCCTGTTCACCGGCGCTCAGGGCGAAAGTAAAGCATATCCATTCCGTTTTGTCAACTCATCCCTAAATGGTCGTGCGCCGCAAGGAGTTCGGTGCTTCCCCGGCGAATTA
>JANXLO010000542.1 GCA_025355115.1 Chthonomonadaceae bacterium | reverse complement strand
GCGGCCGGGTTGAGCGCGCCCACCCTGATCATCGTCGCGGACCTTAATCGCCTTCAGGTCGACGTCTTCGTAGATGAGACGGACATCGGGAAAATCAAGCTGGGCGAGCCTGCCGAAGTCCGCGTCGATGCCTTCTCGAAGAAAGTTATTCCCGGCGTCGTCAAGAAGATCGCGTCAGGCTCCACCATTCAGCAGGGAGTCATTACGTACGATGTCACGGTCGCCATTACGGATCCCAAGCATCAGCTCAAGCCCGACATGACCGCAAGCGTGACCATTCAGACCGGCAAGCGCGAGAATGTCCTGCTGGTTCCCTCAGAGGCAGTGAAGGTTAGCACACGGGGCTCAACCGTCGGCGTGATTAAAGTGACCGCCGGCAAAAAAGAGGTGACGCCGCACAAGGTCAAAACGGGCGGCAGCGATGGCCAGAATATGGAGATCCGGGAAGGCCTCAACGAAGGCGATACCATTGTGCTCGCCGGAATGGATGACGGCCGCAAAAAAGATGCCCCCTCGTCTCCCTTCGGCCCTGCCAAGCCTGCTGGCGGCGGTGGCGGAAGACGCGGCGGGAACTAAGGGAACAATTCGAATGCAGACCCCATCACTCGCGCAGCCTATGCTTCGCCTGCGCGACATCCATAAAACCTACGTCATGGGCGATCAGACCGTCCTCGCCCTCGACGGCCTCGACCTCGACATCTTTGCCGGAGAATTCGTCTCCATCATGGGGCCGTCTGGCTCGGGCAAGTCCACCCTCATGCACATCATTGGCTGTCTGGACGGCCCGACGGCAGGCTCCTACCTGTTCGACGGCATCGAGGTTGCAGAGATGGACGAGTACGAGCTTGCCCGCATACGCAACCAGAAAATCGGATTTGTATTCCAGGGATTCAATCTGCTGGCCCGCACTACTGCTCTTGAGAATGTCGAACTTCCAATGCTCTATGGCAAGCGCAAAGATCGTCACGAGCGCGCCGTCATTGCTCTCGAGCGTGTCGGGCTCGGGGATCGCCTGGACCACCGACCCAACGAGCTCTCGGGTGGGCAGCAGCAGCGCGTCGCCATCGCCCGTGCACTGGCATCCGAGCCTCGCTTGATTCTGGCCGACGAGACGACAGGCAACCTCGCCAGCCAGCAGAGTGAAGAGATCATGCAGATTTTTCAGGAGCTCAACGACGAGGGCAGCACGATCGTCATGGTCACCCATGAGCCGGATATCGGCCAGCACTGCAAACGACTGGTGCATATAAAGGATGGTCAGGTGCTCGACGATGAGGCTGTGCCGAACCGCCTCTTCGCAACGAACGTGCTGGCGACAATGGCCGCGGAACGGGAGCGGGAATTGCGGCGCAAAGCCGCCCTTGCCTCCGCCCTGCTCAGCGCAGAACCCGCGGGAGGATTGACCAGATGAACCTATTCGAAAGCCTGCGTGTATCGTTGCGCGGCCTCATCAGCAACAAGCTGCGTTCCGCCCTCACCATGCTCGGAATCATCATTGGGGTGGCGGTCGTTATTATCGTCGTTGCCATTGGCCAAGGTGCCACTCAGCGCGTCACCGAAACAGTGAACTCGCTGGGAACGAACCTGCTCTCCGTCTTCCCTGGGACAACTCGCATTCGGATCAACGCGGCCACAACTGCCGGAGGAAAGGGCGGATCGAGCAGCCTCACGCTTCAGGACGCCAGAGTGATCGCGGAGACATTCAAGAAGACGGTGGATGCCGTCGCCCCGCAGGTCCGCGACAACGTACAGATCCGCCTCAACGGCAAGGATTCGACCTCCAACCTCACCGGCTCGACGCTCGATTATCCCTACGTCAACAATCTCGAAGTTGACAAAGGCCGATTTTTCACGGTGGAGGAGCTGGACGGCAGTCAGAAGGTGTGCGTGGTTGGAACCTCCGTGGCCGAAAAGCTGACTGGAGACGCGCACCGTGATCTTACCGGGCAGACCATTGCGGTCAACCGTCAGAACTTCATGGTGCTTGGGATGCTCGCGCCTAAGGGCGCCGGGGCGTGGGGGCAGGATCAAGACGACATAGTGGTCGTACCGATCACCACCGCCATGCGCCGTATCCTGAACCGCCGCTACATCAACTTCATGTCCATCCGATGCGTCTCCCCGGAGATGATGCCGCTGGCCCAAGAGCAGATCTCATCCTTCCTGCGCAATCGGCACCACCTGACGCCCCCCTTTCCCGACAACGACGACTTCCAAATCCGCAGCCAGACCGAGCTCATGGAGCGTCAGCAGAGCGTCACGAGCACCATGACCTCTATGCTCTCCATCGTCGCGGTCATCTCCCTGATCGTCGGCGGCATCGGCATCATGAACATCATGCTCGTCTCC
>JANXLO010000692.1 GCA_025355115.1 Chthonomonadaceae bacterium | reverse complement strand
GTAGCTTCCATTGAGAGTAGAATCAGACGCAACGCCATCGCATCAGACACGAGCAGTGTGGAATGGAACAGTGCCACCCTCAAGTTGAGCGGAAGGCACCCTGGCCTACTTCTAGCGCTCGATAATTGACGATTGCACACTGCTGCAAAGCCAATTCAACTCGACTCGTCGTTCGCTAAAACGATGGCTACAAACTGTCCTGACAATTGGAGCCGATATGCTTCATGCGGCTCAGACTTCGGGGGTCTTGTAGAGGAGGCGGCCACCCGCCACTATTCGGACGGGGACCAGGTACTGGCGGACTATATCGAGATTCGGGACGAGGCCCAGGCCGGGCGCATCGGGAACGGAGATGAGGCCGTTTGCATCTGGCACTATCTTCTCTACGGTGAGGTCCCGGGCGAGCGGCTTTGGCTCGGTGGGATACTCTGCCAGGCGGAACCGCTCGACGCCGACGTAGGGCTGAAGTGAGGCGCTGAGGGCGAGGTTAGAGGTAAAGGTGTGGTTGACGTAGGTGATGCCTTCGCTCTCGGCGAGCAGGCGGGCCTGATGGGCGGTGGTGATGCCTCCTATGCGGCCTGCATCGATCTGGAGGTAGCGCACACCTCCTCGCCGCACCAGGTCACGGGCCAAAGCGAAGTTATTGGCGCCTTCTCCGGCGGCGAGCGGCAGCTCGGGATGGAGGTCAGTGAGGGTGCGGTAAGCATCGAGGGACTCGGAGCGGAATGGCTCTTCGAGCCAGGTGAGCCTGAACTCGCGGAGGCGCTGGGCGCGCGCGATAGCGGGCGCGGGATCGTCGCCCCATACGACTCCGGCATCGATCAGGAGAATCCCTTCCTTCCCTAGACCTTCCCTGGCCGCTCGGACGTGCGCGACATCTTCGTCTACCGTGCCTTTGCCAAGAGGGCCCCAGCCGAACTTGGCGGCACGAAACCCATCGACGCAGATGGCGCGGGCCTTCTCGAAAGTCTCTTCGGGCGTATTGCCGAGCAGCATAGAGGCGTAGGGCAGCTTGGGGTAGGCGACGCGATCACCGAGCAGTTGATAGACAGGGACTTCGCGCGCTCGGGCGAGGAGATCCCACAGAGCGACGTCGATGCCAGAGAGGGTGTGATCGGTCTGGAGCAGGTCCAGCCCGAGTCGGCGGACTTCGGCATTGATGCGGCGAATATCCTCGGGCGTATCGAGTACGGCCCCTTCGACAGCGGTTTTAACAGGCTTGCAGACGCCGTGGGACGAGGGGCAGCAGTAGGCGGCGATGCAGGGCAGAGGAGCGGCCTCGCACTCGCCCCAGCCCTCCCATCGGCCAGCGCGCACGCGGACGAGGAGCGTATCCTGGCTGCCATCGACCTCATCGGTGATGTGGGGCATGGCGAGGTAGAAGAGATCAACGGATTCTATGCGCACGGGTTGCTCTCCCTGTCGGCGGGGTCTCCCGCGAAGACTCCGGCGAAGATGGACGTCACGAGGCCAGTGAGGTGCCGTAGGCGTCGCCGATGCCGAGCAGTTGCCTCATCTCCAGTGTTTGGGCGCCAGCCTTAAGGGCTTCGGAAGGCTCGTAGCCGGACCAGATCTTCATCCAAAAGTGACCGTAGTTGTAGATCAGCGCGCGTCGGGGGAAGGCGGTCTGGTTGGCGAGGGCAGCGTGGTAGACGCGGCCGTTGAAGAGGTAGGCTGTGCCGGCAGGCCAGGTCATGCAAACTTTGCCGGGCATATCGTCCGGCGCATCCACTTTTGGCAGCGGGAAATCGGCGTGAAACCGGTGGGAGCCGGGGATCATAGCGGTTCCGCCCCCGCCTTCAGGTACATCAGTGAGCAGGTAAAAGACCTTGACCATGAGCGTGGATTGCGGGTGGCAGACCCCTCGCATGCCGACGTCGTGGTGCCATCCAGCATGGCTCTTCTGGTGCGGCGGGGTGATGAAGTAGTCGTTGTCGATCATGGAGACGTCGTCGCCAAGTATCTCCCGCACAATTGGGAAGACGCTGGGATGGACGAGCAAATCTCGCAGGACCGGATCGTATTCAATGGGCGCCTGCACCTGCTGCAGTCCGGCTCCCCGCGCCCCTGGCCGCGAAGGATCGCTCCGCCAGACCGCTTCTGCACGATCGGCAGCCTCACGCACCGCCTTTAGCTCCACCGCAGAAAGCGCCTCCGGCAGTACCAGAAACCCGTTCGTTTCATAAGAGAGCCGCTGCATATCCGTCATCGCCGCCACAGCCAAAGTCTATCCTCCTGAGTGCTCCGGCGATCGCGCCGACATAAATACGGCGCAGTCAACAGTGGGCGCCGTATGGAAGCGACCGCACTGCGGTCTGGCCTACCAATTCACACATGAACACGCCACAATCCTTCCTTCATTGTCCATGAGACCTTGCGGTGTCGGGGCATAAGACTCTGGTCGCCAGCACTTGGAGTGAAAAGAACAAACAAAGGGTTCCTATGCGAAACGATTGCCAGGCGAGCCGCACGAGCATATCAGGCAGTCAAAGGTTTGCGCCAATTGCAAGGGGATCTCCTGAGTGATCCACTGCTAGTCAGCGGTTATCGCGCCAACGCATTACTCCTGAAGCCCCGTCTTGCAGACTAATGGTCATGCTCGGGGGTGCAGGGGCCTTCGTGGGAGTAGGTGTGGTCGGAGGTTGGATGCGTTAGCTGGCAGTAGAGGTCGTGGGAGAGGCAGTCGCTGCACTCCGTCTCGATTGTGGAGTGCGTTACCTGAAAGCGGGCCGCCAGCAGAGTCTTAACCTCGCGGACGACCAGGGCGGCGTCGGGGGTATCCGCTTCGAGGAAGTTGAGGTGGCATGAGAGCGCGTTCATTCCGTCCGAGATAGCCCAGACGTGCAAATCGTGGACGCCTTGAACGCCCGGAACCGCCTGCATCGCCGCCGCCATCGCGCTCACGTCGAGGCCCGTCGGAGTGCCCTCCAGCAGGATATTGATCGTCTCGCGCACGATCCCCCAGGAGGAGTAGATGATGAACAGGCCGATCAGAACCGACACCAGCGGGTCGGCGTAGACCCAGCCCGTGAAGTGCAGCACAACCCCCGCGACCACGACCCCGACGGCGGAGAGGGCATCGCCCGCCATGTGGATATACGCGCCTCGAATGTTGAGGTCGGTAACCGCCGCTTTGCGCAGCCCGAGTGCGATCCCCGCGTTCATCGCCAGGGCCAGCAGAGCCACACCGATCATCGGGCCGCTCTGCGCATGCTGCGGATGCACAAACAGTTGCACCGCCTCACCGAGGATGAAGACCGCAATCACCAGAAGCGTCACGGCGTTCGCAAGGGCTGCCAAAATCCCCACCCGGTGGTACCCATACGTTCGAGTGGAGGTGGCAGGCTTGCGAGCGATCCAGAGCGCATACCAGGAGAGCGCCAGCGCGAGGCCGTCGGTAAAGTTGTGTCCGGCGTCCGAGAGCAGCGCTAGGCTGCGGGCATGCACCCCGAAGAAAGCCTCCAGCGCCACAAAGCCGAAAGTGAGCAGGAGCGAAATGCGTATCCGCCCCTCGCTCATCCCCGCAGCCCCATGATGCTCGCAGTTGTGATGACCCGCCATATCTCTATTCCTGTCTTGCTCACTCTGGAGCCCGCGAAGGCGGACTTTTCGTCTTCCCGGAGGAGGACTTCAGTCCCCGATCTCTCCCGGAGCCCGCCATGTCTCTATTCCTGACTTGCGCCGTGTTATCCCTACGTTTTTATGACCAGCAACAGCACGCCGATCGCGATCAGCAGGCCGCCTACCGCCGGGCCTTCGTTGCGCTCCAGCCACCCCAGATTTAGCCTGTCCATCCCCCGCATCGTCAGCCAGACCAGCGTCAGCATGATCGAGAGCGTCGTCGCAAACATCGTCAGGCCGACCATCAACAGCATCGGCCAGGAGAGCTGAAACGCCGGGACAAAGATGGCGAGCAGATCCAGGCAGGGCGAGAGCGTCATGCCCATGACCAGAATCCCCATCATCGTCGGGGCATTCCCCGCCGACCTAACTCGCTCCGACGCGCCGTGCGAAAGCTCTGACTCCGTCTCACCCAGCGAATACTCATGATCGTGATGATGCCTGCATCCGCGCTGACCGAGCAGAGCAGGCAACAGAAAATAGAGCCCCAGCAGGATCAGCACCAGGGAGGTCGCCAGATGCTCAACCTGCGGCGGGATGGCTCGCGCGAGCGCTTTGCCGAAGGTCGCCACCGCCAGCCCGAGCAGTACTGTCATGACTAGATGCCCGGTTCCCGCCATTGCCGCCAGACGAAGCGTGCGCCCGATGCTCCACTGCTGCGCTCGCCCCACAAGTGCGAACGTCAGCCAGTGGGATGGGATAAGCGCGTGCAGAGCGGATATGGAAAGCGTGGCCAGCAGGAGCGCACTTATCGAAGGCAGATTGGAACCCATGACCGGGCAAGTCCTCGTTTCCGCATCGTAGGCGGAGAAATCAACACTATCTCTATTCTACCGCATACCGGGACAGTCCGCTGCGGGAGGGGGTGCGCCGGTCGCTTTCCAC
>JANXLO010000687.1 GCA_025355115.1 Chthonomonadaceae bacterium | reverse complement strand
GCCTTCAAACTCCATCGGCGAGGCGGAACGCAGGCGCCATGGGCTCGATTTCCGTTGACGACAGCTTCAGCAGCGCGGCGAGGGGTCGCCACCGCCTGACGGGCGAAGCGACTTCCTCCACGATGGCCTTGGCGCGGGGCGCGGCAACTCGAAAATATTCGGCGACCTCCAATGCAAGCTCCAAGTCCAGGGAGTTCTCCACGTCGGAAATGTTGAGCTTCAGGCCGTCCGCGTAAGGATCGGGGTTCATGTCGTAGGCAGGGGAGAGCGTCCATCCGCCCATCTCGAGAAGAAATCCTTGGTTGCGCAGGTGGTCGTCCGCATTGGAGACGCAGAGATTGAAAACGATGCGTCGCCAGAGCTGCTCGAGATCACGATCCGCCGCTGCGCCTTGCCGCATCAGGAATTCCGCCATCTCCAGATAGCTCGCTCCCGTGGAGGCGTCGTCGCCATCGGCCCGGCCCAGCAGAGTCATGGCAGAAGCGAAGTGGATCCGTTCACCCGATTCGGCTCGGTCGAACCGCTTCGTGAGAAAAGTGTGTCGAGCAGTGTTGAATGTCCGCGCCTGCGCCAGCGAGACCACAATCCCCGCCTGTTCGGCGAGTCGGTGGACGAGCAGCTCCCATGCCCCCCAGTCCTGTGCGTCGCCTCGACTCGGAAATTTGGCGATCCAAAGACGGCCTTCGGCGTCCAGCACACCCGCTTTGGGCCGAGCACCCCCGAGCGAGCCGCCGGGCGCGATTAGCATGCGCAGCCATTTGCGGTACTCCGGGTTCTGCTCCGCGCCTTGACGTTCGATCTCCAGACTGGCGTGCTCGCGCAGCGAAGTCCAGGGAAGCGAACTCACGGTCATCGTCGAGAAATGGCCCTTCCGGCTCGGTTCGGAAGCGCAGAGCCCCCATCCGATGCCCGTCGTAGACGCCGAGCAGATAGTCCGATTCTCGCAGCGTCTGCCTTGGCCGCGCCTCCTCGCGCGCCGACTGCGCCTCCCGGCGATCCATGAGCAGTCGCCCCCAGCGGTCCGGCGCTGAGTCGAGGAATATGCCGAAATTGGCCTTGTGAGCGGCTGGATATTGCGCTCCGGGAAACTGACGCAGGGCAGGATCGAGGCTGTGTCCCGCCCCGCTCTTCAGCCAATCCGCATCGTAGGCGAAAGCGAATATTTCGCTGCCGCGCACCGGCGTGGCGGTCAGCGTGCCCAGGCAGCGAGGGGCGTCACCCGCACTCCAGTCCGCCCAGACTTCGATTATCCGCTGTACAGGAGGCTTCACGCGGCCTCCTCCCTTGGGGCGGGCGTTGAGCTCGCAGGCTTGGTTTTGGGACGACGGGGCGCGCGGCGCTTGACAGTAAGTTCGGCGTCCTGGAGTTTGCGCCCCAGTTCGTCGTCGCGCCCGAGCTCCTCCAGATCTTGCTCCAGCCCCAGACAGAAGAGCACGCTGGCATAGGCGCCGAACGAGACGGAAGGGTCGCCGCGCTCGACCGCACGAAGAGTGGGCCGACTGATGCCCGCCCGTTCGGCCACAACAGCTGCTGAGAACCTGCGGCGCAGCCGCGCCAGACGGAGGTTCTCCCCGAAAGCGGTCATCCGCCGCTGCAATGAGGGCAAAGGAGTGACGGTAGTTCTTCCCATAATGGAAAATACTATACCCGGAATGCGGTCGCTTTGCAAACCACAGTTGCATTTATGCAAACCACATTGGCCTTGCGGCTTCTCACTGCTTTAGCGGCGCGGTTGCTTCAGCGAGCAGAAGCTCCATCTCCATCCGCAACCCCCAGATCTCGCTCGTATCGGCTAGATCCTGCGTCGAGAGCAGATAGGCCTCCACCCCCGCCCGTGCCCTGGCCAGATACTCCTGTGCTTGCTGCGAGTGATTCAGGCGAGTGCGCCATCGCCAGGAAGAGCAGGGAGTGGATCACGTCCTCCCCGCTCTCGTTGGGCAGAGTCGCCTCCAGCCCTGTGATGGCCTCCAGGGGACGGCCCGCCATTGCTCAGGTTGACCAAGCCTCCGCACAGTCCATCACGCCCTAGAACAACCAGACATTTCGTACGATGAGCCCGGTCCTTTTCTCGACCCTTTTCAGCAACCCGACCGCCTCAAGCTATCATATGTCAAGTGCCATCTTTACGACCAGTGACCCAGGTCATTCAGGCCGACATCAACGCCAGCCTCTTCGACGGCTCCGACTGCATTAGGACAGCCTTTTTCACCGCCGGGGCTCGACATCAACCCCCGAGCGTTTTCGAGCTTCTCATCGGCCCGGCGCGAAAGGCCTGCTGCTCAGCGGCGCAGCCTGCCTCGGCCTCCTGCGCCGTCACCGCTCCCGCCGCTGAAGCGATGGATCAGCTAAAAACACCCCTCACCTTACGCCAAAAGCGCGTGGTCAAGGATGTTTTTGTGTGAGTAAGGCCCCGAATCAATCCGCGCGAGCAAGTTCAGACGATGCACTTTTCCGCAGCATTGGGCTCAGGGCTTGAGCCAGCGGTTGAGCCAGTCCAGGTTGCGCTGCAGGCGGTCTAGGCGCAGGCTCGGTGGGCCGTTGCGCGACATGCCGTGCGAGGTCTCTGCCGGGTAGCGCACGAACTCGACTGTCTTGCGCTGCATTCGGAGGGCGGCGAACAGCTCCTCGGCCTGCCCGATCGGGCAGCGCAGATCGCCGTCGCTATGGATTATCAACAGCGGGGTGTCGATGCGGCCTGCGTAGGCCAGCGGTGAGCGCTCCCAGAGCGGGCGAGGGTCGTTCCATGCATCGCCTCCGAAATAGGCACCGTGACGCCAGGCAAAATCGGTGGTGCCGGACATGCTGTGCAGGTTCCCCACCAGCCGGTCGGCGATGGCACAGGCGAAGCGATCCGTGTGCCCCACCGCCCAGGCCGTCATATATCCCCCGTAGGAGCCTCCCATGATCGCCATTCGCTGCGAGTCCGCGAACGGAAGGGTTACCATGTAGTCCGCTGCCGCGAGAATGTCCTGGTAGTCGCGGTTTCCCCAATCGCCCTTGATCGCCTTCGTGTGCGCCTCCCCGTACCCCACGCTACCGCGCGGGTTCACATAGAGCACGATATAGCCTTCCGCCGCGAGAAACTGGAACTCGTGCATAAGGGTATTGCCGTACTGCGTGTGCGGGCCGCCGTGCACGTAGAGGATACAGGGGTAGGTCTGCGTCGGATCGAAATCCGCAGGCCGCAATAGCCAGCCGCCGATCGTGCCGCCCTCGGAGTTGGGGAACTCGACCGCCTCTGGAATCGCCATCGTCGCCTCCTCCAGAAACTGGCGATTGAAGGCGGTCCGGGACCGGCTCTCCACTTCGCCGCGCAGCGTCTTGGGCTCGGCGAGAATGAACAACTCCTGCGGGCAGACGGGCGTTCCGAAAGTGACGGCGGCATGCCCGTTCGGGCTGAGGCTGAATCCGCCAAGCTCCCCGCTCGCCGGTGAGAGCGGCATGGGACTACCGCCGCTCGCCATAACGAGTGTGAGGCGCGTGTCGCCGCGCTCGCTGACTGGAAAGAAGAGGGCCGTGCTGTCCGCGTTCCAGGCGATGGTGTCGCCTTCGCCGACAGTATGCGAATCGGATAGGGAGGCGTAGCCGATGTAGAGATCGGTGCCGCCGGTGAGGTCGAGGGCCGTCTCACCTCCCGTAGCCGGCAGCACGAACAGCCTTGGATTGTTAGTGCCCCACGTGTCGGTCAGATCGGGATTGCCGAGATAGGCGAAGCGTGTCCCGTCCGGCGACCAGACCAGGTTGGACTTGGGGCCAGGCGGTGAGGCTAGACGAACCGGCTCTCCTCCCGCCGCTGGAAGCGTCCAAATCCCGTCGTCGTAGTGCGGAGCGATGTCGCAGTCCGGGCGGCGATCCGAAAGGAATGCGAGCATCGTGCTGTCGGGAGACCAGACCGGCAGTTCGACGCCGTACGGGCCGCTCGTCAACTGCCTGCATTCGCCGGTGACGACATCCGTCACCCACGCCTGCGGGTACTCACCGTCCGTAAATCCACTGCCGTCCGACCGATAGTTCAGGGTCGTGTGGACTCTCGGCGGCGCGGGAATCTCCTTCTCCTTGCGCTCGTCGACCTTCTCTTTGCAGTAGGCCTCCGGGGTCGCCACAAACAGAAAAACGATGCTACGGTTGTCCGGCGACCACCGAAAGCCGCTGATGCTTCCTTCGTTCTCCATCTTGGTGAGGGCGGCGGGCTCGCCTCCATCGCTGGGAATGAGATAGATTCGGCTCCTGGGCTTCTGGCGGTCGGAGAGAAAGGCGAGCTGTTTGCCATCGGGAGACCAGCGCGGATGCGAGTCGTTCGAATCGCTTCCGGTAAAGCGGCGCGGCTCCCCCTCAGAGACCGGCACAAGCCAGATTTCACTGCGGTACCTGCTTTTCCCCTCGTCAATCGACTTTCTGACGAAGGCGATGCGCTCGCCGTCCGGGGACAGCTGCGGGTCGCCGGCAGTCTGCAGGCGCATGAAATCCTGCGCCGTAATCTTGCGGGGCATGAGGGAACTCCTTCTAGGAATGCAAAGGATGGGGCTTGTACTAGTGGTTCAGACGCGGGAAAAGTAGGTCTCGTTTTCAAAAGCGCAACGGCCGTCCTCGTCCTTTATATAGACACGATCCCGTTCGCAGCCGAGCATCTTCAGGGAGGTTTCATGAATCCAAAGTAGCGCAGCGAGGCGGGCGGAGGAACCAATCCCCTCCGCCTGCCCGCTGTTCTCCATTTCACGTCGCAGATGCAGTTCCGCTCGACGCAGGCCCTCGAGAAACTCCTCGATGCGCAGTGTGCGGTCGCCGCATCCGGGGCACTTCCAGATCGTGCCCGCCTCCCAGACAGCCAGTCCGTCAGCCGCCTCGACTGCCGCGAAGATCGCCGCTCCTGACTCCGAGTCCGCGAAAATCTCCTGTTCGCTATGCATGCGCACACTGCGCCAACGCACGAAAAACGCCTTCATGTGATGGCTATTTTTTGCGCAGGACGATCTGATCATCCGCTGTCTTCAGCAGATCGTCGTAGTAGGCGCGGACTTTCATGAAGTCCGCGGCGGGAATCTTGCCGGGGTGCTCGACGACGACCGCGGTGACGGTCAATGTTTTGGAGTCCGCCGACTTCTCGATCTTGCGGTGGTACTCCTGCAGCGGCCCGACGAGATTGACGTCGGCGGGAAGATCCTCGATGGCATACCCGTCCGGCAGATGGTAGACCGTGACGCTCTCCGTCTGCGATGCGTTCTCCTCGACGATGGGCCATGTCCTCTTGTCCTGAGTGTAGGGATTGGCCCGCTCGCTGCCTCCTGCGCCCATGCTGATCGGCAGCAGCAGCAGATTGCTGGTCTTCTTCCCGAAGGACGGGGCCGTAGCAGTGAGGCTCATGACATAGGGGCCGCTCTTGTCGCTGCCGTCCGGCAGGTCGAATGCCTTCATGACCGCTCCGTTCGAGAGGCGCTGTGCCATCGCGTTCATCATCTGCTTGCGCTGATCCGGGGTGATGGCGCGGGCGCGGTAACGCATTCCCTGCCCGGATTCGCCACGCATCGTGAAGGCCATCTTCGACTCGGCGCTTCCATCAGGCTTCAGCGTGACGTCGGCGCGGATGCTCATACCATTGGCGGAGGCGGGGTAAGTCGGGATAGTCTTGAACTCGCCTTTGCCGTCGCTGACCACGAGCGCACGTGAGCCACGGTCGCTGTTCGGGATGTCGCCATAGGCGCAGGTCTCCGCGGTCGCGTCCAGCCAGACTTCCTTGCCGTCGACCTGCGCGAGGGCGATGCAGTGGTTGAAGGCCGTGAGTGTGGGCAGACCCTGATCGACCATCCGCCGCTCCTCCGCATGAAGCAGCACGGGGCTGGCCTTGATTCCCGCGAGGCCGAGCATCGTTACAAGCAGAGTGGCTTTGTCCTTGCAGTCGCCGTACAGCTTGTCGTGCACCTCCGCGGCGGCGTGAGGCTTGAAAGCCGAGATGCCGAACTCCAGCCCGACGTATCGAGTGCGGTTGGCGACCCAGTCGTAGATAGACCGCGCTTTATCCTCGTCCGTCTTCTTGTCGGCGATCAGCCCGGCGACGGTCTTCCTGATGGCGTCCGTGGGCTTGGCCGACGGCGACTGAAGTCCCCAGTACCACTTCGCGATGTCCTGCCACGAGTCGAGCGAGGAAATCTCCATCCACGTATAGATGTCGTTGTAGTTCGGCATGGAGGGCTCGACTTCGAGGGGCTTGGCGTTCCTGACCTCCCAGGTGTAAGTGCGGGTCTTGCCGTCGAGGGAGGTGACGATGACGGGCTTGAGACTGTCGTCGTTGTAGGATTTGAACTTCAGCGGCTTATCGGCGGGCGCGTGCAGGACATAGCGACTCACTCCGACCGGCTCCGAGCCATTAAACCCCCAGAACGTGAAGAACTGTCCGGGCATGAGCATCGGGTGAGTGATCTCCTCCCAGGTGTAGTCGATCACGCAGCCGTCCTCAATCGCCGGCATGGAGAAGCCGTACCCCTGCGCGTCGTCGTACATCAGGTAGTCGCCCGCCTGAGCGGTGGTGCGGATGTCGTCCGACTTCACGTTGACGATGGAGCCGTCCTTCTTGATGGTTCGGGCGCTGACGACATGCAGCTCCTGAAAGCTGGAGTTGTAGGGCAGATTGACTTCGGCGAGATGGCGGGCGCGCTCGTTGTAGAGCTTGTAGGTCATACGATAGCGGGCGACCACGGTACCGTCGGACTTGACGGTGACATTGCCCAAATCGAGCAGGCGGGCGTAGTTGGCGTTGGGATAGACAGCGTTCGAAGGCGCGGTGTCCATGGCAGCCTTGAGCTCCGCGTCGATTCCTGACGGCTTATCGAGCGGCGGGCGGGCGACAGCAGGCTTGCCGCTTTTGGGAGGGACGGCCTGCGCCGCAGGCATCGCGGCAAAGAGGGAGACGGATATGAACGCCAGCGCAAACGCGCTGGAAAGAGTTGGTCGGCGGCAGAACATAGTCTTGACTCTCCTGCAATACGTGAACGGACAGTAGTTCAGGGCGGTCAGGCAGGGACAAATCCCGCCGGACAGCACTCTCTTTTCTACGACTCCATCGCACCTCGAATTAGCGCAGCCCGC
Source organism: Chthonomonadaceae bacterium (assembly GCA_025355115.1). Classification (GTDB taxonomy): domain Bacteria; phylum Armatimonadota; class Chthonomonadetes; order Chthonomonadales; family Chthonomonadaceae; genus JANXLO01. The sequence goes on along the minus strand of JANXLO010000687.1, from coordinate 1,125 downwards.
GCAGAGAGCCGATTACCGCAGGGTTGGACTTGCCTTTTAGAAGGATTCGCGCTATCATATAAGGATAACTATTGAGTTTAAAAGACAGGAACAGGTGGGTGTGATGTTTGTAGATGAAGTGGAAATTGAAGTGGAGGCGGGCAATGGCGGCAACGGCATGGTCACCTTTCGCAAAGAAAAATATGTGCCCCGGGGTGGGCCGAGCGGCGGGGATGGCGGTCATGGCGGCAACATCATCTTCAAGGTGGATCTCAACCTGACGACTCTTCTCGATTTTCGCTTCCGTCACAAATATAAGGCGGATCGCGGGGGTGATGGTGCGCACAAGGATATGTTCGGCAAGAACTCCGCCGATCTCCGCTTGAAAGTGCCGCAAGGCACCGTCGTTACCGATATGGCGACCGGCAAGATCATCGCCGACCTGAACACGCCGACCGCCGTAGTCACGATAGCTCGGGGCGGCATCGGCGGGCGCGGCAATGCCCACTTCGCGACCTCCATTCATCAGGCGCCCAAGTTCGCAGAGCGGGGAGAGCCGGGCGAGCATAAACAGTTGCGCCTTGAGCTCAAGCTGCTCGCGGACGTGGGCCTGCTTGGGTTCCCCAACGTCGGCAAGTCCACCCTCATCGCCGCTGTCTCCGCCGCCAAGCCCAAAATCGCCAACTATCCCTTCACGACGCTGGTGCCGAACCTGGGCGTCGTCTACGTTGAGGCCGAACGCAACTTCGTGATGGCCGACATCCCCGGAATCATCGAGGGCGCCAGTGAAGGCGTCGGCCTGGGGCATCAGTTCCTGCGCCACGTCTCCCGCTCCCGCGTGCTGCTTCATCTGCTGGACGTCAGCGGCCTGAGCGGGCGTGATCCCCTGCACGACTATGAGGTGCTAAATCGCGAGCTCGCGCTCTACGACGAACGGCTGGCCGCGCTGCCGCAGTTGGTCGTGCTGAGCAAGACCGATGTCATGGCAGAACCGGAAAGCGTCGATGCGCTGGAGGCGACCTTGCGCGAGCGCGGCTGCACGGTCTACCGCATCTCCGCCGTGACCCGACAGGGCCTGACTCCGCTGATCTACGACTGTATGGGCCATCTGGAGCGGCTGCGCGCCGAAGAGGCCGAGCGGCTGGC
>JANXLO010000662.1 GCA_025355115.1 Chthonomonadaceae bacterium | reverse complement strand
CCCCCAGCAGGTTCCGTCTCGGTCGACCAGATTCCTGTATGACTAACGAAGGAACACCTGATACAGCCCGCACTGCCGCTCTCAAACTAAGAACATTTCTGGATCGCAGAAGGTTCCCGCGTAAACATTCAGTGAGACATCGGACTAGCAAGCCAGGACTGAGATCTCGCTTCTTCGCTGAACGTGAGCTAGAAGGCTCGGATTACCTCTCGCTTATGAAGAGGCTGGGGAGTCGCAGTCTGGCTGGTAGGGCCCGGAGGAGGCAAAGTGGTCACCGAAACGTGGAGCGTGAACCCGGAGTCGCCGGACACGGAGTCCATCGCGCGGGCGGCGGAGCAACTACGAAGTGGCAATTTAGTCGCTTTTCCTACGGAGACCGTCTACGGGTTGGGTGCGAACGCGCTGGATGCAGTGGCCGTAGAACGAATCTTCATCGCGAAAGGCAGACCGACCCGGAACCCCGTCATCGTTCATGTGATTGACGCAGAGGCGGCGAGAGAGGTGGCTGCAGATTGGCCGAACGAAGCCGACCTTCTTGCCGAACGCTTCTGGCCAGGGCCGCTTACACTCATACTGTCCCGACGCAAGGAAATCCCAGACATCGTCACAGGCGGAGGGCCAACCGTCGGCGTCAGGGTTCCAGCTCATCCTGTCGCACTTGCTTTGCTTCGAGCTGCAGGAATTCCGATTGCGGCCCCAAGCGCGAACCGCTCGCTTCAGCTCTCGCCAACCCTTGCGGCTCATGTCGCGCAGAGCCTGGGAGGACGCATTCCCTTTATTCTGGATGGCGGTCCGACGAGTGGTGGGTTGGAATCCACGGTAGTGCGCCTGGGCGATGGGCAGCCATTGTTGCTGCGTCCCGGCCTGCTCTCCCCAGCGGAGATCGAGGCTGTCATTGGACCTCTGCTGCGTCACACCGCGCATGCGCCATCGAATCAGGAAGACCCTTTGCCAGCGCCGGGCATGATGTCCAGGCACTACGCACCCAGCGCTCCTCTGGAGATACACGAAGATGGATCAGATCGTGTGTATCGGTTGCTTGAATCCGGGGTTAGCGTAGGCTGGCTGACCTGCAAGCACGATATGCCCGTGATCCCAGGGCTTTTCATCCGTCAACTGCCTGATGACGCTGCGGGCTACGCCTCACGCCTCTACGCCGCGCTCCATGAACTCGATGCCTGTAACGTCTCGCACATCGTTGTGGATATGCCTCCCCCGTCGGAGGACTGGCTCGCAGTACGTGACCGGCTAACTCGCGCCGCTGCCACAGAAGACAACTTCTAATTCGAGCCGCCGATGATGATATCTGACTTTGTAAGGAGAGAAACATGCGACCCATCACTACCACAGTCTGTGCCGTGGCAATGCTGGCCACCCTGACTACGGCTGGCCGAGCGCAATTGCCCTATACTCCGCCTCAGGTCGGTGCAAAGCCTGCCGCTCCGCCCAAAGCTGCAAAAAAACTTCCTGTCTGGTCGCCTCGCCCAGCAGCGGCGGTGCATCTCGACTCGGAGCGCACGCTTTCCAATTGGAGAATCAGGCCGCCAAAGGGCTATGTCTTCCTGCAGAAGGCGGACGGCGCAAATCAGGTCTATATTTTGCAGGGCGACATGCGCGCCAACGGCAGTTCGCCAATCATCCGCGTGATGACAGGGCAGATACTGGGCACCCAGAAAAAAACGCATACCGATATAGAAGTGATGGAATCTTACATCATTCAGCTTCATCACCACTACGGCAACTGGAAAGCGACGGAACCGGAATTCGGACTTATTCAGGGACGCAGGTTCATTCGGAGACGCTGGACAGGCTCCGAAGCCATTCCGGGCGGCGGCGGCTCGGCAGCGCTACACGGCGCCCTCTATCTCACAGTCGATGGAAAACAGTTCCACTCAGTGGCAATTCAGGATGTGGACCCAGGTTCGACGACGACGCTGCCCCTCATGGAGGCGGCCGCGCTGACTTTCCATAAGATGTGACGCGAACGGAAGCTTGTTAGGAGGAACAATGTGGAGAAGCTGACCGCTTTAGAGTCGATGCCCAATGCTGAGCAGAGTGTTGGACAAAGCCGAGTGATGACGTTCGGCTGGCGTGTGCTCTGCGGAGCGCTCGCCGGACTGTCGGTCGCCCTCTCCTTTCCGCCTCACCCCATGCCCTGGCTGCTTCCACTGGCGCTGATTGCACTCTTCTCGCTGCTGGATGGCATGACGCCACGACTTGCCGCGTATATCGGCCTTGCATTCGGCGTCACCCTCTTCGCTGTCTCGTTACGATGGTTGTTAGGAATGTTCGGGCCCGCTGCAGTTTCGCTCTGGGCGCTGGCTGGCGCGTTTCCTGCTCTCTCTTGCGCGCTCATTGTCTGGCTGCGCGGTCGTCTGCCGCGGATTCCTGCCGCTCTGCTCGCCGCTATCGTCTGGACAGGGATCGAGTATTTTCGCTCCGAGCCGATGGCGTTGAACTTCGCGTGGATGGGCATTGGGTACGCGTTCGTAGACTATCCCCTCCCCGTCCGACTCGCTTCTGCGCTGGGCTCGTACGGCGTGACATTCCTGGTCGTTCTGCTCTGCGCCTCACTCGTTTGCCCCTGGCGTCTGTCCAAAGCAAGACAGATTCTGCCCGCCGCGGCACTTCTCACCCTGTTTTTGCCCTTCGCCAGCCCGCTCGCTCCGCCAAGTCTCTCGTCCGCAATCCATCTGAGGCTCGTCCAGGCCTCCTCTGAGGACGACGAGAGCCTCTTTCGCCTATCAAAGGCTAACCCAATCGCAGGCACACAGCTGATAGTCTGGCCGGAATATAGCTTCGTCAGCGACCCTCGCCATAACCCCAAACTCTGGCGACGGCTTCAGGAAGTGGCCCGCGAGCAACGCTGCTATT
>JANXLO010000650.1 GCA_025355115.1 Chthonomonadaceae bacterium | reverse complement strand
CTTCAGTCCCGACCTCGAGTTCGGCCCTCACGGCCGCATCTACTGGATCGCCGCAGGAGAGTCCAATCCGATGTCGACGCCAACGGCCTTTTTCATTGCACAAACCATCGGATATAAGGACGTGAACGACGGCTGGCTGCGCTGGCGATACTACGACGAATGGACGAGCACTCGGAGTGGCATTGGAGCCGCATGGTATGAAAAGGATATCACCATCGCCACGACATGGGCGTCCGGCTCAGCAGGCGGCGATGGCGGCGTGTTCTGCGCGTACAACGGGACCGCCATCGGTAACACCGACATGGGGGATTTCGACGATGTTTCCCTGATGGCGAACTATGGGATGTCGCGCTCAATCGGCACTTTCGCGCAAATGCCGCCTGCAAAGGCAGGCAAGTAAATCTCCTGTAGGCTGGAGTGATAGTTGAACGCAGGCTCCATCCTCATGATGATTCGAGAGCTTTGTGGGATCAACATCGAACGCTGTACTCTATCCTTGGGGCGGGCCGAGTGCAGCCAACAGGCTTGGAAGATCCGAAGAAGCGTGCAAAGCGTCCATTACACGTTCATATACAGCCAGCGGATCTCGGCGGGGAAGCGAGCCGCGCGTTTTGAACAGTGTCTCGGCATACTCCGCGGGAAGCAGCTTCTCCTCGTGCTGCGAGCGGCACCGCGTGATATCGATGGCCGGATAGAGACGCTGGCGCATCAGGTTCTCTGACAGGGCGACGAGCCAGCCTGCCTCCGGTAGGATATGCTCCATGAGGCGCAGGTTGGGGTGCAGTTCCCTGTCCTCCTCTGCCTCCGCATCCGTTCCCTGATTCCAGACAGTACCAATGATGGTCAGCGACCCGCCCAGCCCTCCGCCCAGAGGCGCCTCTCCATGAAAACAACCTGCCTTTTGAACCCACTCGCGCACTCTCTGTCGCGAGCGTGAAGAGTCCGCCTCCTGCTGTGCGTCCGCCTCCTCAGCCTCCAGTAAAGCTCCCCACAGCGCGGTGAGAGAATCCACAAGCACGACGACGTCTTTGCCACTCTCCGTCTGCCGTTGCGCCGCCTCCAGCATCAAATCACAAATTCTAACCGTCTGCTGTGGCGTCCCTTCGCTGAATTCGGACGATCCGACGACTATGTCGGCCTGCGGAAACCGTTTGCGCCACTCCGTAGCCTCCTCGGAGCGGGGGCGCAGGAGCAGTATCAGCGGAACCGTTGCGACCGGAGCGTTGGCCAGCAGTCCGCCAAGAACGGCCTGGAGGGTAGTTGTCAGGCCAGTGCCGTGCGCTCCGTGAATGATTCCGAAGACCCCCGCGCCGAGCGGAGCGGCAAGATCCAGCATTCGCCCAGTAGAGTCTGTAGAGCCGATAGCGAGCGTCATCAATCGATCGGGCGACGTCCGTTCAGAGCGCGAACGCTGCGTTCGAGCATACGGCCGTTCCGATATCTCTTCGCCTTCAAGTCCATTGATCTGACTGATCTCCGTCATCCGAACCGTTGGAAAGCGCAGGGATGAGGTCACATTGAAACGAGACGGCGAGCGGCGAGCGGTAGGCTCGTCGAACTGGCTGTCCCATCCTTCCTCCTCCATCGCACCGATGTCCGGGCCGTTAGTATCGTGGTCCAGACCAAGAGCCTCCGTTTTCCCTGCCACGACATCGCCCGTGGCAAGCCGATATTCGTCGGCGAGTTCAGTCGAGATGGCGATTTCTGTGCCCGGCCCCCCGTTGCGGCCCGGTCGCAATAGGGTCGCCGAGCCATCCTTATGTCGCTGGACAATGCCGCACTGCCCGATGTTCAGCCCCATGAAGCCCTCCATTTCATCCCGAATGCCGCTGCTTGAAAACGCGCGAGGAGCCCATGATGCC
>JANXLO010000635.1 GCA_025355115.1 Chthonomonadaceae bacterium | reverse complement strand
GCCTCTCCCGATGCAGATCCCGTTGCCTATGACTGCTCCGTTAGCGATCCCGGCGGAATCACCTGCGCTCGACTTCTCTTACCGGGCGCGCACGATCGCCTTCTGCATCTATTTAGCAGTCTTCATGGTGATTGGGTTGCCTTTAAGGTTTCTTCGACCGCTTTTCGAGACCTGGTCGAGTGGAGCGTTGAGCCGTCTGAATACCGTGCTGGAGATTCTGCTCTATTTTCCCGTGGTGATGATCGCGATTTGGTCGCTCCGCCGCCTCTCAGCGATGGAGTCGCCTGACCGTTTTGTCCCCTCGTGGCGGGCAACATTTGCGGCTCTGGGCATGACGTCGAGAAGCCCGCTCGCCGACATCGGCTTTGGGGCAGGGGCGTACGTCCTCGTCATGCCTGTCTTCTTCGCCTTGACCGCTCTCTCAGCCAAGCTGTTTCAGCATTTCCACACACCGATCAATCCAGCCCAGCTCGACTCCATGATGGCTCAGAGCAATGTCGACCGCCTGCTTCTTCTGATTGTCGCATCAGTCGGCGCGCCTGTTGTAGAGGAGCTCATGTTTCGCGGCCTGCTCTATCCCGCCCTCAAAAAGTCCTGGGGCCCCATCGGCGGCGCCCTCCTCTCAGGGGCCATATTCGCAGCGATACACCCCACCATCCCCGGCGGCTTCCTGCCCATCATGCTCCTTGGTGTCGTCTTCTCCTTCACCTATGAGCGGCGCGGCTCACTGCTTCCGAATATCGTCATGCACGCCCTCCACAACGGCCTCATCCTCATCACGATATTCCTGCTTTTCTCACGCTGACGCGCCTTAGTGCAGTGCATCATGCCGAGGGGGTCGCCTGATTTGCCGTCACGTGCCCGCCCAGTTCTGAGAATGGAGGCTCAAATACTCCTGATCCTTTAATTCGATACGCGCTCTTCAGCGAGGCTATGCGCCGCAGTCATTACTCGTTCGGGGTGAAGGTGAATTTCGTTATGACTATCTCAACCTCTTTCCCGTCGGCGGGAGGCTTGCCCTGAAAAAGCCAGAGGTTGATGTGCACCGGCAGGGGTTTTTGTGGGATCAGGCGACGGTCGGATGGCGCATAGACCCAACTCTCGAAGGGGCTAGCGCCATCAGCCCGATGACCGTGCAGAGAGTCGTAGCGAACGGAGGCCTCGGTGCGCACGAATCGGTGCGCAGTGTAGTCGCCGTGCAGGGTGAAATTGAAACTGTGGCTGTCGCCCGGGACGCGTTTACCGGAGGCGGGGTAGACAGTGTAGTTCCCAATGGGCGAATCTGCATGGCCCCACCGCGCAAACTCGATGTCGATCTCGTTGGTTCCGTCCAAGCCCACCTCCGGCGTCGGATAGTCGAAGAGGCCAAGCACGACATTGCGATCTAGCCGGTCGATAGGCCCGACTATCTGAAACTCGTATGTGCCGAAGCCCAGTGATTTCCTCGTAGAAAGCTCGGCGCACTGCCACGCTGTCTTGCCGTTGGAAACCCTCCTGGTGATTTTCAAGTGCAGGCCTTTGCTATCCACTCGGACGTTCTGCGGGCTCCATGCGTTAGGCCCTGGCCCGCCATTGCCCGAGGGCCTGACTTCCCATTCCAGGCCGCCGAAGGTGATCAATCGAGTCTTCTGTTGCTCAACTGAGGACAGACTTCCACTTACAAATATTGTCAGGCCGAACACGATGCTAGCAGCCACTCTGCTCATTTGCCCCTCGTTCCTGCTTTAGCGGGTTTGGGCTTCGGGGTTGGTAGAGACCTCACGAAGTCCATGCTGTTCTTCACCCAGACGGCGAACTCGGCAGGCTTCGCGCAGACACGCTCAGGAACGACGATATACTGCTTGCTCTCCGGCGCGTCCGGCTCATACCGCAGCCTCTTAGCGCCTTCGAGTGCCAACATCTCCGCCTGCGCCTCGGGAGCCAACTTCAACGCAAGCCCAATGTTCGACAGTGAGGCGAACACACGGCCCTCGACATAGCCGCTCACTCCCCCGAACATCGACTTGAACACCAAATCAATCCCGCCCGGTGCTAGCTCCGCCGCCTGCTCCAACTGCTCTCGCAAAGTCTCCAATGACGGTTCAGTCATGCCAATGCTCCTTCTCCCACGTAATTTAGCCGCTGAGGTTAAGCCGTGCCCCAAGTATCGAAGGGGCGTTTCTTGACGAACGCTCTCCGCCGTGCTATTCTAGCACACAAGTAGAAACAGAGCAGAGGAGCACCGTTCAGTTTGCACCCAGCGCCGTAAGTTGTGTCCAAAGTCGGGAGGCGTCAGCGGCACTAGCCTGCTGCCAAGTGGTGGAGAGCAGACCGCCAAGTGATTTATCAAACGAGGAGTGAATAGCCATGCAATACGTACCACCTGTTCCTCAAATGGGGTTCGAAGTCAAATTGGAGTATTCTCCTCTGGCATTCCTCTACGCTCTGGGATCCGTCTATGTGTCCATCAACGGGACTGTCATGAAGGCGAAATGGGGAACGCAGTTCTATCCTGCGGTTCCCGGCCGGTATAACATCTCCTGCTATACCCACTACTTCATCACGCCGAAGGCGGGACTGAACAGCCTGGAAGTTGACCTGTATCCGGGACAAGTGGTACGCGTCACGTGGCGAGCACCCTTCCTCGTTTTCATGAAGGGCCCGATGCAAGCGCAGGTGATCGCAGGTCCTAGCCTGCCTTGACCGAGCAATCTCCCCATCATTGCTAAGTAGGGCACAGAAAATTATGTCGAGCGCCAGATAGGAACCACTTTGTACTGATATCGCATGAAAATAAAGATTTTGCATGCGATGTGCTGATTGTACAGTAATACGTGGTGTACTTCCGATGATTCACATTAATCGACCATTCAAGGTATTTATTGTTGTGCTCGCAGGGGGCGTAGCAATAGCAGCGGCTCGAGAATACCTATGGCGGCTTGGGTACGTCGGCTATATGCAGCCTGCCCCTATTGCCGTCATAAGCCACAACGTTACCCACGTTATTAGCCCTCGCTACGACATCTATCTGAATGGAGAGTACGAAATCGGGCCCAAGAATGGAAGCACCTCGTTGCGACGTCGCCACGATTTCATATATGTCGGCTCTGACATCCGCATTGAAGTGGATACAATGCCCATGGAGAGGGGCGCGAAGATCGAAGAGGAGTTCGGGGTCGATGTGATCGACAAAAGTGGTTTCAACGCATTGGCCTCGAACAATATGACGATAATCGATGGACGGCGCGTTGAGCAGGGCCTTCATTCACTAATTTTGATGAAAGGAACGACCTATATGCTGCTGTTGTCCATATCAGGAGTTAGCCACAACGAGGAGCGAGCGTTTTTGAAGGAGAAAGTGATCCGAGTACAGGCAAAATAACTGTTCGGAGCAGGCCAAGCCTCTGCTCATGGAATAGCTCGAGATGTAGTTTCATAGAAGCAGCGGACTGACGAAGACATAGGATTGAGCGACAGATAATCTAGCTGCACCAGCCCAATGGGTTCGAGCTTTCCTCTTGACAGGCGAAGGTTCGTCCAGTATAATGAGGGCGGCTCTTGGGAACATCACGGTGCCGGGTAGTGCAGTGGTAGCACGGCTGTCTCTGGAACAGTAGGTCGAAGGTTCGAATCCTTCCCCGGCAGTTAGTCATAGCGAAAAGCCCCAGCATCTCCATTGGAGACGCAGGGGCTTTTCGGCGTTTTCTGACACTGGGCACGAACACTATGCCCGATGAGCGACCAGGTGCGACAGCGCGTTCATGTAACCGTCGTCGAACCTGACCTGCGTGATGTCTTTTAACGCAAACTTCTCCGTATTGTCCCATCTCCCTTTGGTATCTATCGTTTTCAACGCGATGATCCGTCTTGACTGCCGAGCCACCCTCCCAATGAACAGACAATCAGGTCGTCTCTTCTCAGTCTCGATCTGCACCAGCGGGTATTTGCGCTGACCGGATGCTATCAGCTCCGACCAGCTGGAAAGGTCGATGTCGTGGGGCACAACGGGAGTTCTCCCCAACAAACGCAAGGCATGAGGTATGAATGATGTATTCACTTTATAGGAACTGATGTCGGAAAGTCGGAGAATAGCATAGCCGTCGAGGTGCAGACAATGGGATTCAACCGCCTGCAGTAGCAACAGTTTATCGCTTACGCCGACAACAAAGCCTTCAACAGAGAATTTATCCAACGGCTTTCGATACACACTAATCACGAAGTCCGTGCCCACTAAGCTCTTCAATTTCCTAAAGCGCTTCTTCATCACGATTTCCCTCTTTGCTTGCCTTTAATGGCTGCTCGAACCATCGCATTTCTGTGCTCCGGGCGTCTCTCCCCAGGCGTGTGCTGACTCCTAAACAGGTATATTTTGACCGGGGTCGCGAAGCTCGGGAACATGCTCCGCTATTCTGGACTTGTTGCCGTCAAGAATTCAACGGATAACCGGAGTTTTCCTGCCGCAAAACTACTGTGGAGAACGGGTCGGACTGCCTTCTCGGATGTGCAGAGATGAGCCCAGAGATGCGATGGGAGGGGCTGGCGGGGCGAGAGGATAGCTCTGCTTGCGGCGGCTTGAATTCGCGGTGGCTTTCTGCTACAATGGACAGTGACCGGCGGGCACTAGAATTCTTGCAGACCGCGCCCTTCGAGACGGCGTTTAAGGCTGTCGTAGG
>JANXLO010000604.1 GCA_025355115.1 Chthonomonadaceae bacterium | reverse complement strand
TGTACATCAGTTCGCGACTCCGAAGGCAGGCCGTAAGCTCTTCGTGGGAGGCATTGAGATCGATCATGATAGGGGGCTGGAGGGCCACTCGGACGCCGACGTTCTGCTCCATGCCGTCTGCGACGCTCTACTGGGCGCGGCATCACTCGGCGACATCGGCATTCTCTTCCCCAACACCGACGCGGCTTACAGAGGGATTTCGAGCCTGCGTCTCCTGGCAATTGTCGGCGAGCGCCTAGTGCAGTCTGGATGGGGGATCGTCAACATCGACGTGACGGTGGCAGCGGAAGTCCCGAAATTGATGCCGCACCGCGCGAAAATGCAGCAGGCGATGGCGGCCTGCCTGGGAGTTGAAGCGACTCGAATCAGCGTCAAAGCGACGACTTCCGAGCAGATGGGCTTCGTTGGACGCAAAGAAGGCATGGCTTGCTGGTCGATTGCGACGATTCGTGCGCTATAATAGTAGTGTAGGGTGAAGTAGTGTCTGCCTCGATGCCATGCCTTCCTCTCTTCGTTCGACATTTTTCAATTTCGTTCCAGGAGTCACATCCATGCGTCTCATCGAAGACAGCGTTGCAGCTACGCCAACTCCCTTCCTCTCCGCCTGCGCCCAGCTCGGCTCCCGCCTGATCGCCCTGATCGTGCTGATAGTCTACTTCCCTGCCCTGTTGATACTGAGCACACTGGTGCTCCTGACGTCCCCCGGCCCTGCTTTTATCAGGCGCGCATACCGCCGCGCCCGTAACGAGGGCGAGGTGGTCTACCTCTACGAGTTCCGCACTGAGTGCTGGCGCACCCTTCGACTAACCCCGCTCGGCGCTTTCCTCCGCACCATGGATCTGCACCGCCTCCCCCGCCTCGCCAACGTTCTGATGGGAGAAGTCGCCGCTGGCGAGCGTCTCCGCACCGTCACAGCCTGAGCATGCACGATTCCGACAAGATTTAATTGAGGATTATGGGTACGGTAAGGGAGCTATTGAAGACGTAGCTCCGAACGCCTCCAGTCTTATTTGGACGACGTGGGCTGGAGATAGCGCAGACCTGCTTCGGAACTAGCGATCTGCGAGTTTGCTTTACCTCCCTTGAGGCGATGATTCCTGCCGACCGCATACACAATAAACCCGGTCCCCTCACGCCGATATTTGAGTGGTTTCCGGTCAAAAGGATCTGTTGGCTCCGGAAAAATGGCTGCGCTGAGTTGCTCCGGGAATGCCCCATGGCTGGCTTTATAGCTCAGAAGCATGGTCGCCGCTCGAAGTATCTCCCCGCGGGCTGTCATGTTATAGGCTATTCGCTTTCGCAAAAAACTCATATGCGCCTTGTGCGTACAAACTGGCAATTACGAAGGACGAGGGAGCTTCCCCTTTTTCAGCGACCTCTTTTGCAGTCCCAAAGCCAAGTCCCATAACGTTGACCACCTCCACGCCCATATACTCATCGAAGGGCTTTCTCAATTCCGTCAACATCTCACAGAGGGTCAGAATGGTTGTACGTCTGTTGGCATCTATCCATTCAGGACTATTCCGTCCACGGCAAACGCGACCTGGTGAGACGCTATCGTCTGTCCCTGCTGAAGGTGACTAACGATACGAAATGCCAGTGCCATCGTGCTGACTGCGTCTTCCGGCCTGCCCTCATGCAGCAATACCATGCTCTCGCCCCGGAGAAGACGTGCCATACTGCGCAAATCCGTTAATTCGAGGTTTGTCATCGCAGGGCCGAGGGCGTACTCTTTCTGAAAGACGCATTGTGGGCGACCTACTGTTTGATGGAGAAGAGCGAACACATACTTCTTCTCATCAAGCAGATGTCTGGCGGCTGCAAATTGCTCTGTGGTTGCATTCGGGTTCTGCAGGGCCTCCATGGCTAGCTCGTCTTTTGAAGTAAGCGTCTTGCTTTTAAATCGTAGGTCATGCCATTGCTGATACAGGGTAGCCGCGTTCTGATCCGGCGGAAGCAGTGGGCACTGAAG
>JANXLO010000575.1 GCA_025355115.1 Chthonomonadaceae bacterium | reverse complement strand
GGTGCCGGTTGGAGGCCACAAGCGCTTCTAAAATACAGAGACGTTGCGGAGTGATGCGATGTCCCATATTCGCCAGGCGCTCCCGTAACAAAAGGAGTCGCCCCTCTCTATTGCTCTCTTGCGCCATCATCGGCATTGCGTCCTCAATCATTCGGAGTTCTAAACAAGAACGATTCTCTCCTGGGTTACGTTCTTAGCAACAGTGGAGTTGCCACAATCTAAAAAGAGTATTGCGTACATATTGCCCAGGAAGCGAAGGGGCAGGGATCAAGATAACCACAAAGGTGGTCACCAGGCAGAAGGCCACCTCCGAAGCAGTGTCATCCATCTGCTATTCGCTTCATGTCACAAATTCCCGGCTAATTATCGCATTAGGGGTTGGGCTGAGCGGCGGCAAAGAGGAAAGCGCGAGCCACACTCGCCTGACCCAATAGCCCAATTTTCTGGCGCTTCTCCGGCTCTAAAGTGCCCCAGTGATCGTTGTAGTGCCCGTCTGAGTCCCGGCCCTTTTCATGCACGAAAACCAGAGCCTTCGTCACGATTTCTCGCCAGTGGGGATCCTTATCTTCCTGGGCTAGCGCAAAGTAAGCCTCACAGAGATGATGGGCGAACATTCCACTGTCGGCAATCGCCCCTGTCTCTTTCCGGAACCAGTGCGCTTCTGCCGCTTTCGCGATCCGCTCCGCCTCATCCAGATACTTGATCTCGTGGGTGATCGCATGAAAGAGGGCGTTGGCGCGCAGCATCAGGGCGCTGTTGTAGGTGAACTTCGTCTTCTCCACACGGCCATCTAGCTTGACGTTGTCCCAGTACAATCCATCGACGTCCTGAAGATGCTCGTTCGTCCAGCTATAGAGCCGCTTCGCCGTATTGAGGTACTCCGCCTTTTGCGTGACGCCGTAGAGCCGCAACGCCGCGACTATGGCGGGGCCATTCGAGCAGGTGTTCTTGCTTTTCTTCTCCTGCTCGTGCCAGAACAGTCCTCCGCCCAACTGCTTGTCCTCCCCGCTCATCACAAATGCGAATGTCTTCTCGGCGCGGCTGAGGTCAGCGGGATCGTTGGTCAGTTCGTACGCCTCGACCAGACCGAGCACCACCCACTCGTTGTCATCGTAGTACCGATCCGGGGATTTTGGGCCGGGAAGCACGTCGTAGCCAGGGACTGGCCTGGCATCCGACCAGTAGATGTCGAGCCCGGAAACATAGCGGCGCAACAGGGGCAGATACTTCGGCTTATCCAGGCGGGCAGCGGCGGCAAGAGCCGTCAGCTGCACTCCACAGCCCCACATAAACGCCGGGCCATTGGATCGCTTCTCGCCTGGCTTGATCGAGTCGGCGTAGAGCGAGCGCGAAGGCATGTCGTAGTCAGTCTCTATCCTCTCCGTCACCGCTATTCCCCACGCTTTGAAGTCAGGCTTGTCCTGAGCCACGGCGAAATGCGGCAGTAGCGAGAAGACGATGCAGCACAAGGCACAGACAAGCAGTTTTTTCCGAAACAAAGTAATACTCCTATAGTCGTCAGACGTGATGATGCAGTATGACGTTCTATTCCCGCTAGAGTTGTATTTTCCTGCCATGAGTGAGCAGAACGGGCATATCGCTGTCCAAAGTACGCCTCTGATGAGTGGTTGTTGATACTGATTTTCCCAAGCGCTGAACATGGCAAAAGTATTGGAGAAAGAAGTCCCGCTAACCTCATTGTGAACGATGATTTGACAGTCGAGGAAGGAGTAAAGCCAGGGGACGCTGTATATGTTGGCATAAACTGCAAGATATGGGGAAGGGATAGGCTATTGAAGTTAATCAACTTTCGGTTGGTCGACTCGCCCGTTATCATTTCAATCGAGGCTGACGGAAATGTGTACGATCTCCATGGTCGCTTCGACTTTTCAGAGGTTCGTCAAAAGATTGAGGAGAGATCGATTAGTATGGTATGGCAGACTAACACTTATTTTGATTCTCTTAAGCCCATTGAAGAGCTCGAACTACTGTTCACCAACGTAGACTATTTCGTGATTCTCCCACGTGATAATGAAACACCGGATTTCGGGGAGGATCTTTGTCTTGATGCGGTCGCATACGCGATGATCGATGAAGACTTGCAACTAATCGTTCGAGAGGGACGGCCTTGCTATCGATATGACCTTGGCGAGAACTTCCATCTATGGTTCGTTTTCAGCGGCGGTCAGCATATACGAATTGGTACGGAAACTGCAACTTTCAGCAGAAGAGTTGTCGGCTGAATTGTCGTCCATCCGTATTCCTAACTGACGGTCGGTGGGAGTTGAGACTCATCAAGAATGAACTATTTTCCATTGGAACATGATGAGTACGCGATGCGCATGAATGCTCGTGCAGGCGTTGTACCGCTCATCGAAGTGGATCATGAAGAGTATGAGGCTGAACTCGCTCTGAAGTCACAGATACTCGAGTCGGCTTACAGATACTATTTTCAATGCTCGCCCGAAGCGGAGGGGATGGCGTGGGAGTCGGTCGGTCTGCTGCTTCAGGACATGGCGCAGACCTATCCTGATGATTTCGAGTTGACAGTTCGAGGTAAGCAGTGGACTTGGACTAATCGTCTGTTGGGTGAGACGGTTGAGTTCACACGTGGCGAACCGGCGAGTTTGCCTCTTCCGCCGCTGGATTGGTTGGCGCGACAGGTGCAGGAAGACCTGATCCTGATGGAGGAGATGTCGGACGGAAAGATGGTCTGCGTTGCAGGCCATCTCTGCTTCGGGGCGTCATGGTGCCTCGATGACAAGATAGGGAAATCTTTCCTGGATATTCACGACGAGGTGCCTGAGTTTCGAGAGCGGATTGGGCAGCCGTCGGATCTGATGATGCGCCGTCTGAAGCCTGGCCGCCCAACCGGACGCTTCAACTGGAGCATCGCCGCGACTTCTCAACTGAATCTGGCGCCCGCCATCGCGCACGAATGGCAAACTTCACGGCATGGAATTACGGCGACGAACGCGGGCGAGCGCTGTTTTCTGCGCGTGGAGAGGCAGACCCTTTCGCGTCTGCCTCTGACACGTGGAATTCTCTTCACTATCCACACCTACCTCACTCCTATAGCAGAAGTCGCCGCTAATCGTGATCGCCTACGCCGGCTTGTATCCGTCCTCAAAGGCATTCCCGCCGTAACCTTGGAGTACAAAGGCATGACGGGCTATATCGAGCCGTTGATGATCTACCTTGACTCCGCTGAGGTCTGATGTACCGACGATAAGCATTAGAGTTGTGGGCGGGGGTAGGCGGCGAAAGCCTCCGCGTATTTCACTCCGGTTCCTGTGTTGAAGAGTACGACCGTTTCATCGGTTTCAACGTGGCCGTTCGCGATCAGTTTGGTCAGGGCGGCAAGGCAAGCCCCTCCTTCCGGGCAGGCGCAGATTCCCGTTGCCGCGCCCAGGTGGTAGGCCTCGTCCATGAGCTCCGCATCCTCGATTGCGATCGCGGAGCCGCCGCTTTTGCGCAGAATATCTAGCATGATGAAGTCCCCAATAGCGCGGGGCACACGCAGTCCAGCCGCGACTGTATGGGCGTTTTCGAACATCGTCGCGTGTGATGCTTTCGAGGCAAAAGCGCGCTCGATGGGGGCGCAGCCAGCGGCTTGAACGCTGATCATGCGCGGACGACGGCTATCAATCCAGCCCATCTGCTCCATCTCATCGAAGGCCTTCCACATCCCGACCAGTCCCGTGCCTCCGCCCGTTGGGTAGAGAATCACATCCGGCAACGTCCACCCCATCTGCTCCGCGATCTCATAACCCATTGTCTTCTTGCCCTCAACTCGGTAGGGTTCGCGCAGCGTGGACATGTCGAACCAGCCCTCAGCCTCCTTCCGTTGCTGCACGATATGCGCGCAGTCGGTAATAAGGCCGTCCACCAAAGTTAGTTGCGCTCCGGCGATCTCGCACTCCAGTCGGTTGGCGGCCGGAACGTCGGAAGGCATAAAGATGAAAGCTTCCAGTCCGGCCAGCGCAGCATAGGCCGCCAGCGCCCCTCCCGCATTCCCAGCTGATGGGACGGCCAATCTCGTTGCCCCAAGGTGCTTCGCCATCGGAACGGCGACCGCCATCCCCCGCGCCTTGAACGAGCCCGTAGGGTTCAGCGCCTCATCCTTAATGAACAGGCAGCCAGGCTCCATGCCCAACTCTTCGCCGAGCGCATCGGCGGGAAGCAGCGGCGTCCCTCCTTCGCCGAGCGTCGGTATTTCGTAGCCGTCGGGCAATGGCAACAGCTCACGATAACGCCACAGGTTCCTAGGCCTCCCAGTTAGGAGGGCGGGCGAAACGGCTCTGCCTGCCGCGGCGAGATCATAGTCCACGCGCAGGGGCTTGCCGCAGGTGCACAGATTGAGCAAAGTATCGGGCGAATAGTGTAGACCGCACGCCCAGCAGGAGAGTTGGGTGACAAACATAGAGCACCTCGTTCTGAAGCAAAAATGTGGCGGGGGGTTTTCGGTAGCCTGCGCCTCGGCATTCAGTTCGGCGGCGGGGCCGTAAAACCCTACCAAAATATTAACTCGGAAAGAGGAAAAGCCTGTCTATTCGTCGCATAGTCCTCCAATAATCACCACAGGTAGGAACCTATATCATGCTTTCAAAGTGGACACGAATGTGCGTCATTTGCCTGTTTGTTTGTCTGATGCAAGGGCAGAGAGCGCTTGACGCCGCAGGCGGCGACCACCATCTGCTCTATGTGGCTGTTCCTGGTATACGCAACGAACTCAGTTGGGGCGGAGCGGGCATCCTCGTGTACGATATGGATCACGGGCACAAGCTTCTGAAGCGCATCCCAACGCTCGAGGTAAAGCCGGGGGAGGAAGCGGAGGCGATCAAGGGAGTCTGCACGAATGGGCGCACGGCTCGCCTCTACTTGACGACACCGAAGCGACTTATCTGTCTAGACTTGAATACGGACAAGCTCCTCTGGAACAAGACTCTTGAAGGCGGATGCGACCGGCTATCGCTGACGCCGGACGGCAAAACACTCTACGTCCCAATGCTGGAAGGACCTGTCTGGCACGTCGTCGATGCAGTCACAGGCAACCTGATAACGACCATCAAGACGGATTCTGGCTCACATAATACAGTCTGTGGGCTAGATGGAAAGCACGCCTACCTTGCAGGACTAAAATCCCCGCTGCTGACAGTTGCAGGCACAAGATCACCGAACACGGTCACCGCGGTTGGCCCCTTTAGCAACGTTATCCGCCCCTTTACTGTGAACGGCAAGCAAACCCTCTGTTATGTCAATGTGAATGAACTTCTTGGCTTCGAGATCGGCGACCTGACGACAGGCAAAGTGATAAGCCGGGTGGAGGTGACGGGCTTTCCCAAAGGGCCCGTGAAGCGGCATGGATGCCCCAGTCACGGCATTGGGCTCACCCCTGACGAAAAGGAGATCTGGCTAAGCGATGGCTTCAACAACCGAATGCACGTCTTCGATATGATGTCCATGCCGCCTAGGGAGATCAGTTCGATTCAGTTGCGCGATCAGCCCGGTTGGGTGACCTTCAGTCTGAATGGACGCTTTGCCTACCCCTCCACAGGCGAAGTTATCGACACGAAAACGAAAAAATTTGTATCCACGCTCGCAGATGAGAGCGGCAAGCCGGTGCAGAGCGAGAAAATGGTCGAGGTAGATTTCTCCGGAGCCGTGCCTACCCGCGCAGGCGATCAGTTCGGCATTGGGCGGAAGCGGTAGTCTCACGCCTCACGCATTGTTATACCTGCGAGAAGCATCGCACGTTGATATAGGGAGAGGATTATGCGAATGGACGCGGTTTCAGCAGACGTTATAGACCCCAAACAGCTACTCAGCGTTATCAATGCGCTCAAAAAAGGCGATTTCTCCGTGCGAATGCCTCAGGATCAGCTCGGCATGGCCGGCAAGATCGCGGACGGCCTCAATGAGGTCATCGAGCTCAATGAGCGACTGTGCGAGGAGTTCGGACGAGTGGGGCGCGTCGTCGGCAAAGAGGGGAAGATGAGCCAGCGCGCTTCCATCGGCAGCGCGGGAGGCTCCTGGAACGGATGCGTTGAATCCGTGAACGCGCTTATCGTCGATCTGGTTCAGCCCACCACTGAAGTCGCCCGCGTCATGGGAGCCGTCGCGAACGGCGACCTCTCCCAGACGATGGCCCTCGACATCGAAGGCAGGCAGCTGCTGGGCGACTTTCTCTCATCCGCGAAAACTGTCAATACCATGGTCAGCCAGTTGGGCGGCTTCGCCTCCGAGGTTACTCGCGTTGCCCGTGAGGTCGGAACAGAAGGGAAGCTCGGCGGTCA
>JANXLO010000496.1 GCA_025355115.1 Chthonomonadaceae bacterium | reverse complement strand
CTGGAACGAGCGGAGCAAAAACGCTGACGAACTCCTCGCCAGTTGCTACAGAAACAGCCTGAAGATTGCGGCAGACAATGGGATCAAGACCATCGCATTCCCCGCCATAAGTACCGGCGCCTACCGCTTTCCCCTGGAACGTGCCACGGAGATCGCCATCCGCGAAACCCGTCAATTCCTCGCGAACAATCCTGGCATCGAAAAAGTCATCTTCGTCTGCTTTTCTTCAAGTGTGGCTGAAACATATATGGAACTCTTAAGCCGAAGTTAGCCAACAGCTTGGGGGATCGTATCGCTGCAACAGCCGTGAATCTCTCGACAATAGCCAATCAAAAGGAATCCTACGAAATGCGGAGAATTGAACGCTGTTCTGGCAGGCCGACTAAGTGGTCGCACCTGACCCAAATGATAGGCGTCGGGGTGGTGCTTGCGGGTGTCACTGGTACGGCACGGGCAGACGTTCGGATTACGCTTCGGCCTGACATGGTGGTTAACGAGTCGGGGCTCGGGGACGCGAAGCTCCTGGTGGATGAGCAGGATGCTGTAGGGGAACCAGGCTCCGGGAAGGGACTCCGGCCCGAGCGCCCGTTCTTTCCTGGATGGACTGCCTGGCAGTATCCGGTCAATGTCGTGATCGATCTGGGCATTTCACGTCATTTAACGCGCCTGTTCCTCTACAACGAGAGTGGCGAGAACCCGCTTACCATTGCTACAGGCACACCGCTCGCCTGGAAAAGCCATGAGATCGTATTGAATGGCTATCGAAACTGGCGCGAATTCCCATTGAACACAGAAACGCGCTACCTGCGCCTAACGTTGGCCCACCCCTCTTCGCTGCCGGAAATCGCTCTCTATGGGGATGGTCAGGCGCCCGCGATGGGTAAACCTCCGCACATCGCTCGCACAGCGCCCTTGCCGACCATGGATCAGTTTATCGGCACGAATATCTTCATTGACGATCCTATTGATCTTGTGGCGCGGCCGATTGGATTCGCACGCGAATACCACAACTGGAGCTGGGACTTAGAGGGCGCCGATCATAAAGTGCGCTTTCAGCCCAGCGGAGCGGCGGGCGGCCACTCCTGGTTTTTCGACGATTTCTATGCCCGCCTCAAAGCGATGGGCGTCACAGTCTCTCCCGCAGTTCAAAACAACGCTACTGCTTACTTCCCTGGCTCGGAAGGCGAGGCCAAGCCCATTACGGCAGGGGCCGACCCTGAGCTGCCCGCCTCCTACGCCATACACGCCGAGCATCTTTTTCAATATGCCGCTCGCTACGGAAGCGCGGTTGTTCCTGCGGCGAAGCTGCGGCTTGCCGAGGATCAGTCTCGCGTTGCCGGCCTGGGCAGCCTTAAATACATTGAAAACTGGAACGAGCCGGACAAGACCTGGCGAGGCAGGGCGGGAAGGTTCACACCCTACGAGCTCGCGGCGATGTGCAGCGCGGACAGAGACGGGGATCAGGGGAGAATGAGTAAAAGTGTCGGCGTCCGCAGTGCAGACCCGAAGATGCGACTTGTGATCGGCGGGCTGGCCGGGCTTAGCCTCGACTATCTCCGCGCCATGAAGTTCTGGGCGGATGTGCATCGTGGCGGAGATTTCCCTGCGGACGTCATCAACCTGCACTACTACTCCAGCGATGGCGACTCACAGCAGGCATTCAAGACCACTGGCATCAGCCCGGAGGCAGACCATGTGCGAGAAAAGCTCTCGGAGATCGTCGCCTGGCGCAACGCCTATTTGCCCGACCGTGAAGTCTGGGTTACGGAGTTTGGATACGACACGAACCAGAAATCACCGCTTCACGCGCCTCCCATCGGCGTCTACAGCGCCGAGGAGGTGCAGGCGATCTGGCTGATACGCAGCTATCTGGCGCTCGCGGCGGCTGGCGTGGACAAGGCGGCGATGTTCATGTTCCGAGACGTCAAGTCGGACGGGGGCGGGGTCTTCGAGACCTGCGGCATGGTGACCGAAAAGGGCCAATGGAAGCCCAAACCTTCGTACTTCTATATCGCGACGCTGAAAAAAAGGCTGGCGGGAATGCGCTTCGCCGGAGAGGTGGCGTCGAGTGACAAGAGCGTGCTAGTCTATCACTTCGTCAATTCCTCCGGCAACTCCGCCTATCTCGTCTGGTCTCCGACGGCCATCGACCGCAAGGTTCCGAGAGTTTCATTCCCTGTCAACGGCAAATCTGCCGAGGTAGTCGAGTTCACTGCTGGCTCGATGGAGGGGAAAGAAGCTCCCCTCAAATTGCAGCAACGCACAATCACTCTGGAAGTTCGCGAAAAGCCTGTCCTCATACTCGCACATTAACTATTCGTCCCTGATATCAGAGATGGATCAAAACCGGCGGTGCGCTCATCCCAACTAATGCATCAATCCTTCTTCCGCTTTATTGGTTTAGAGCTCACCGTGCGCTCCATGCGACGGGTGCCTGAGGGCTTTTTGATCGGCTCGGCGTAGGTGTCTCCGACAATGAGGCGCAGCAGGTTGGGAATCCAGGAGTCGCGTTTGCCTGCTCCGTAGCCGATGGAGCGGGGGATGAACGGCGGCACTGGAGCCAGCTCACCTGTGGGGGTGCGCTCCGCGAACTCTGCGAGCAGGGCCGCACCGGTGGGGGTGATCAGCTCCTTCGGGCGGTCGTCAGGGCGCAGTGGAAAGCCGACCAGCAACTCCATAGTGGCAGGGGCGGGGACAGGCATGGTGCCATGCGCACACTCTACCCAGCCGCGATTGAAGGGCAGCGGCGAAGCATAGACTCTCTCCACGCCCAGCATCTCCAGGCCCAGGCATGCCCCGACTATGTCCACTATGGCGTCGATTGCTCCGACCTCGTGGAAGTGGATGCTGTCCGGGGTCATAGCATGAATTTTCGCCTCGGCATGGGCAAGTTTCGTAAAAGCTCCCATGGCCCGGCAACGCACGTTCTCCGCCACCCCGCTCCGCTCCAAAATCTCGGCGATGTCTGCGAGATGACGGCCATGGGACTGATCCTCCTCGTCCAGAATAACATCCACATCCATACCCGAGATGCCCTCCTTGACGACCATTCCGATCTCCAGCGAGTAGCCGGGAACGTTCAGCCGCTCCATCTCCGCTCTCCATGCCGCCTCGTCCACGCCCGCATGCAGCAACGCGCCCAGCATCATGTCTCCGCTGACCCCGCTGAAACAGTCGAAATAGGCAATCCGCATCGCTCTAGTCTCCCCTCTGATATCGTAGCTCTCCCTCATGAGAGAGGCGCAAGCACAGATATTCACCGATGAAGCTGCGCAGCACCATAATGTTATTTCAAAGAAAAGTCCGCCTGTCCTACCAGCCAAAAAGTTCGGAACCTTCTTTTAGTGGTGTACGTCTGCCCGAACGGGAATGGTTTCAACTGCATCACAGCGGAGTTCCCTGCCGACCGCTGAGGATAAGGATCTCAGGTTCACATCCCAGCATTTTTCGCCACGAATGGATGGTTTAGATGAGCGATTTGGATCCCGGCAAGAACAGCGCCCAGGCGGCAAACGCGAACAAGACGAATGCTGATGCCACTCCGGCCAACGTGAAAATTTATGAGCGCCCCGAACGCACCGGGCCTTCTCCAGTCATGATCGTCGTGGTGATCCTTGTCCTCGTAATCGTGGGCGTGATCGCTTACAAAATGTTCGTCCACAAATAGATGTGGACGTTCCACTAGTTGCTTCCAAAAAGAGGCAATTTCAGTCGGCTGGCCCTGCCTGCACGACAAAATATCTGGACCTGAACGAACACGGTCTATAATTTCCACGAAGGAGAGATTCAATGAAAACAGTCGTAGGATTGTTTGATGACTACAGTCAGGCCAAAAGCGCCGCCGTCGAGATCGAGCGGTCGGGCGTGTCTCATAGCGACATCAGCGTCTTGGCCAATAACGAAACGGAAGTTCACGGAGCACGAACCGTCGCCGCTTCCGGAACGGGCATGGGCCATGCGGTCACCAAGGACGCGGGCGTTGGGGCTGAGATCGGCGGAGTGCTTGGCCTGCTGGCCGGGCTGAGCCTGTTCGTAGTTCCGGGCCTTGGCTTCATCGCCGGCGCGGGCTGGCTTGCGGGAATGCTGACCGGAGCCGGAATCGGCGCGATCGCTGGTGGTCTGGTTGGAGTGCTGACCCACGTCGGTGTGCCCCATGAGGAGGCCGCCTACTATAACGAAGGCGTTCGACGTGGCGGAACCCTGGTCGCTGTGCGCGCTGAGGACATCTCGGCGACCAGCATCGCGCAGGTTCTGAGCACGCATGGCGCGGTCAACATTGAAGAGCGGGCCGCGACCTATCGCAATGAAGGTTTCGTTCCTCAGGTCTGACGCCTGACATGGCTGTACGCACAATCGCAAGAGAGACGATCCACGTTCAGTGGGTCGTCTCTTTTTGGCTGTCAGGTTTGACGCGTGGGGATGAGGGTGCTATAATTCATAGCAGGAATTCAGGTTCAGAAAAACAGGAATGCTTCGCGAGCGGAGCGACTTGCGGAGAAGGGGTGGGGATGAAAGGGATAGTGGGGAATGAGATGGGGCGGCTTTTCGTGGTCTCCGGGCCGTCCGGCGTCGGCAAAGGAACCCTGATCAAGCGGCTGTTCTCTCGGCTGGAAGGCCTCGCTCTCAGCGTCAGCGCGACAACTCGTTCGCCGCGCCCTGGAGAGATTGACGGCGTAAACTATCATTTCTACTCAAGAGAGCAGTTCGAGGAGGGTATCGAGCGGGGATACTTCTTCGAGTATGCGGCCTACAACGGCAACCTCTACGGATCGCCTGCCGAGGGCATTGTTCAACAGCGCGAGGCTGGACACGATGTGATGATGGAGATCGATGTGCAGGGGGCCATGCATGTGCACGAACTTGCTCCCGATGCCGTGCTCATCTACCTCAAGCCTCCCTCTCTTGCTGAGCTGGAGCGGCGGCTTCGCGCCCGGCGCACCGAGAGTGAGGAGCGCATTCAGGGACGGCTGGCGGCCGCTCTGTTCGAGGAGTCTTTCCTGGCCCGATATAACTATGTTCTTGTCAATGATGACCTGACCATTGCCGAGGAGATACTGGGCGCGATTGTGAAGGCGGAGCGCAAACACAAAAAATGAGTATATCTCTCCCGCTGGACGGCAAAACCATTCTGCTTGGCGTATCAGGCAGCATCGCCGCCTACAAGGCCGCCGAGCTCTGCAGCCGACTGGGC